>NZ_JAEQCB010000023.1:0-47015 GCF_020738785.1 Microcoleus sp. PH2017_05_CCC_O_A
TTGGTTCTAAGAGCAAAAATAAAATATACTTTTCGGCGTTGCATTGTGCTGTCGAGGGTTTGGTAGTTTTTCTCATTGTCAAATACCTGGAAAGTAGACTACTCATATTGATTGATCGATTCACTATTTTGTGATTTTGTCAATGCGTAAGTCCTAGATATTGATTAACAAAGGCACATAGAGATAGGGTATCGATCGATTGCCCCGGCAAACGTTCCGGATTCAATCCCTGTAAAAGCCCATCCGTCAATACGCTATAGGAACCACTTGCCAACTCGTAGGCCGGTTCGATCGCCTGGGATGCGGCCACAAAACAGCGACTAAGTAGGTCGGCACAAAAAAACATAACTATGTTAAGATAAGTAAAGAAAAAGAATATATCTAGTGAGGTAATTCAATATATGGGTGCTAGATTAAGGGTATTCCTGACTCAACAGCAAGACAAAACTCTCTTAAAACTGAGAACTGCGGATGTACCACAAAAAGTCAAAGACAGAGCAGAAGTAATTAGATTAAATGCACATGGCTGGTACGTTGAAAAAATAGCTGCTCATTTTAACTGGACTCCACAAACAGTGAGAAAGGTTTTACATAAATGGTCGCATCTAGGCATGGAAGGGCTTTGGGAGTCACCTGGTCGAGGAGCCCTTCAAGTGTGGAAAGAGGAAGATATAGAGTTTTTAAAAGAATGCCTCAAAAACGAACCACGTACATATAACAGTCTTTAATTAGCCCAGAAATTAGAAAAAGAACGTTCTGTTAAACTAAGTGCTGCTCGATTAAGACGCATACTAAAAAAAAGGTTTATTTGGAAAAGAGCGAGAAAAAGTCACAAAGGAAAACAAGACCCCATAGTACAAGAAACGAAGCAATCCGACTTAGATATGTTGCAATTAGAGGCAGCGGCGGGAGGAATTGACTTAAAGTATTTAGATGAATAAGGGTTTTGTATGTGGAGTGAACCAGGTTATACTTATTACCCAATAGGTGAGCAAAAACGGTTAGAACAAACGAAACGGCGTGGTCGTAGACTAAGTATTGTCGGACTTCTTCAACCTGACATCAGTTTTGTCTACGGTTTGGTAATTGGAGGTGTCGATCGAAAAGCTTATATCAAAATTATGGAACTCCAAGCCCAGGAAGCTGCTGAGATTGGACGACCGAGAGTAATTGTACAAGACAACGGCCCAATACACCGATGCAAAGAAGTCCAAGAGTTATGGCCACATTGGGAAAAGCAAGGTTTATATATCTTCTTTTTACCCAAGTATTGTTCGGAAATGAACCCCATTGAATTGGAGTGGCAACACATTAAGAAAGATGAGTTGGCTGCGACATTTGTTTGATGATGAATTAGAACTCGCCTACGCCGTAATTCATGGAGTAGAAGCTAGAGGACAAAGGGGAAATTACACTACGCAACGTCTTAAGTTTAACTCCAATTAGGTAACTTAATGTTTTGTTACATAGAGTGGTTTTTTCCCGCCTACCTACTTAATGCTTTTGTTAAAACTCAGGAACTCGCCATGTCGAAAGGCTTCGATGACTTTGTTGCCAAACCGTTCCGAGAGGCAGTAATTTTCGAGAAGATGGCGAGTCGATTGAGAAGCTTTATAAAGCAGCCGCTTGTGGAGACGAGCAAGCGGTAAGGCTGTTGATTGAGCGAGTTGCGCTGTCGCAGAAGCAAATTGCTGCGGCTCTAACTAAATTAGTTGACAATCAATACTTCGGACAGTTTTTTAACGGCTCTGTAAGCGTTACAGCGTAAGCCATGGCATTTTTAATGATTTTTTGAAACGAGCGGGCTAGAATTAAAGATTGAAAAAATAGTCATCTCTATAGCCATCAAGGGTTTGAGAGCCTCGATTAGATCTAAAACTGTCCGAAGTATTGGACAATATGAGCTTAGATATTATCAGCGATTTGACTCAGAAGTGCTTTTCGGCCGATTGTACGATCGCCCAATCCCAAGACAGTTCTCAAAGTTAACTCCCTGTTTAGAACCCGTACCTCATACCATTTTTCTAAAGATCCGATAGAGATCGAACACGACAAGACATTGTAATTTATACACTTTCCCTGTTTGCTAAAGTCTGTCATAACTTTAAAAAAATGGTATTAGCGCTCTTTCGTCACTTTCATGAGAGTAAATTCTCGAAGACACGACAGCAAAGGATCTCTTGCCAAATGCTCCCAACGCCAGCAAGGTGTTAGAAAATCGCTCCACAAAACCATACCAGATTAGCATTATCAAATTATGGTCAGATTTTTCCTTTCTTAGAGTGATGAAAGAGCGTTAGTCGGGTCAAGCAGCGATCGCGAGTGGGACTTGGGCGGTTAGCGCTTCATATTCGGGGAAAGAGTTTGTCTTTGGCGATCGGGAAGCTGCACCAACATCAGCATCAACACGATCGCTAGTACCGCCAACGCCCGAAGCTGTATTGCCAGCACCAACACCACCATCACCCGAAACACCCGCAGCAGAACCCCTCCCCGTTCAATTCACGGAAAGCAGCCTGACTCACTGACTTCAAGTACCCGATAAAGAAGCGACGGTCGGGTTTACCGTTGATATGTCCGTCAAAGAGCTTTCGCGGGACGCGAACTTTCCGCGATCGACGATCGCAGTCTGCTACTTACCCGAGCCAACAAGTATAAATTAATACCCTAAAATTTTTTAAAAAAGGATATGTGTAACAGACAATAAAATTTAACAAAATTTTAAAGAAAACAGGTTTTTTTCAGCGCAAATTAAAGTAATCTATCTGTTGAGGCCGAAAACCAGCCAGACCTAAATATTTTTAGATTAAATGGCCGATACAACCCAAATCCCAGGAATTCAAAGCCTGTGGGAAAAAACGTCTGGTGATTCTCAAATTTGTGTTGCGGTACTTGACGGCTTAGTAGACCGGACTCACCCTTGTTTTGCCGGAGCTGACCTGAAACGACTGCCGACATTAGTCCAGGAAGAAGTCTGTACCACCGGTGCGATGTCTTTGCACGTTACTCACGTTGCCAGCATAATCTTCGGGCAGCACGGCTCGGAGATAGCGGGAATTGCGCCTAAATGTCGGGGATTGATAGTTCCGATCTTTTCCGACAACCATTCTAGAGTGTCTCAGCTAGACATGGCTCGCGCGATCGAAACTGCTGTGAATGCCGGCGCTCACATCATCAACATCAGCGGCGGTCAACTTACCGAAATAGGTGAAGCCGAAGGCTGGCTGGAGAGTGTTGTGGAACTGTGCAGCGACAACAACGTATTAATTGTGGCTGCTGCTGGGAACGACGGCTGCAATTGCTTGCACGTCCCCGCAGCCCTTCCGGCAGTCTTGGCAGTGGGAGCAATGGACGATCTCGGTCGGCCTCTAAACTTCAGCAACTGGGGAGAAACCTACAGCAATCAGGGTATTCTCGCCCCAGGAGGAACTTAGATGTATTTTACGATCGCTCTCTAATTTTTGCGCTAAAAAAATTTATTTGACTATTAATAAAATTAATAGTTGATTTTTTCGCGAGCTATCTATACTATATATAAGTTAATATTTTCATTCACACTTTTAGAATAGCTAAAATTCGATGATGAAACAGCCCCGCCCTCTGAAATATGATTTTTATAAATTTTACTTGACAGATTTCAAATGTTACTGTACTGTTGTAAAGGTATAGAAATACCAGTCAAACGGTAAGGTACATCTCAAAAACTTGATAGTCAACTAGATGATCGGATCAAATAAACTTGTGACTAAGATTCTAAGAGTCCGTATATTTGATCGTAAAATCAGTTGTACCGGGTACAAATAAATCTAAAATCCTTATCCTGCTTAGGCTTATCTATTTTAGACTTATCTGTTATTTAGGGAGATGTCTATTAAGTTTGACTCTTGGTAATCCTGAAATATCAGGGCTTTGATAACGATGGATTAACCGTTTTACTTCGTAATTATCCTTGCCATGCAGAACTACTTGATTCTTTTAAAACGATATTCCGGGCTATTTTTAGATAGCCAAATGGCTTATTTTTTATAACTTTGAGCCACTACGAATAATTAAATCAATTTAATTTTCGTCCCTGACTTGTATTTGATTCAAGAGTTTTATACTTCTAGCCTTGTAAAACTTGTATTATGGTTCCCCTAACTGTTCCGAGTCTTGTTAAATGTTAGATACATTAAGCACCATATCCCAGGGAAATAATAGTATTTGTATTGCCGTTTTGGATGGCCCTGTCGATCGGAATCATCCTTGTTTCCAAGGTGCAGATTTAACTTATTTGCCCACCTTAGTTAGAGGGGAAGCTCAAACTAATGGCAATATGTCCATTCACGGAACTCACGTTGCCAGCATTATTTTTGGGCAACCGGGTAGTTCGGTGCAGGGAATAGCTCCCCGATGTAAGGGAATAATAGTGCCGATCTTTGCCGACGATCGCCGCAAGACATCTCAGCTAGATTTAGCTCGGGGAATCGAGCAAGCGGTCAATGCAGGAGCACACGTTATTAACCTCAGTGGGGGTCAACTGACCGACTTTGGCGAAGCTGATGGGTGGCTGGAAAATGCGGTTCGTCTGTGTCGAGAAAACAACGTCTTGCTCGTTGCAGCGGCTGGAAATAATGGTTGCGATTGCCTGCACGTACCCGCAGCGTTGCCCGCAGTGCTAGCAGTCGGGGCGATGGATGCAAATGGCAAACCCTTGGGATTTAGCAACTGGGGTGAAACCTATCAAAACCAAGGTATTCTTGCCCCCGGCGAGGATATTTTGGGGGCTAAACCCGGTGGTGGCACCGACCGTCTCAGCGGTACGAGCTTTGCCACTCCGATTGTCTCAGGTGTAGCAGCAGTGCTGCTGAGTCTTCAGCGGGAGCGGGGAGAAACCCCCGACCCCCAAAAAGTTCGTCAAATACTGTTGCAGAGTGCTTTACCCTGCGACCCTGACTTGCCAGAAGAAACCAGGCGGTGTCTGACAGGCAAACTGAACATCCCTGGAGCAATAACGTTACTAAAAGGAGGAAATATGGCAGAGAATTTCGCATCAGTGGGTGCATCAGAAGTAGAAGCTACAGGCTGTGGTTGTGATGGCAGCCTGAGCAATACGGGTGAAGCGATCGCCACCGCGCAAGGGCAATCGCCTCAAACCTCGGTTGCAACAGCAGCCACTGCGACTGCTGGGGCTGTCCCCAGCAACACCCCAAACTTGCAAGATTTGATTCAATCGTTTCCCACTGCTACAACCCAACAACCAATGATGCCAAATTTAACTGCTAATTCCGTCACCGCCAGCCAAGCCCCCAGCGAAATCGCTGACATGGGTCAGATTGTCTATGCCCTAGGAACCCTCGGTTACGACTTCGGAACCGAAGCTCGTCGGGACTCGTTCAAACAACTGATGCCCCCTTTTAACTTTGGGACAACGATGGTTCCGGCGAACCCCTACGATGCCCGTCAGATGGTGGACTACCTGGACGCCAATATTTCTGAGGCGCGATCGCTCATTTGGACGCTTAACATTGAACTGACTCCGGTCTATGCGATCGACCCCACTGGTCCCTTCGCAGCCGAATCCTACCGTGCTCTCCACGAACTCCTCGCGGGTCAAATTCAACCAGAAAACGATTCAGAATACGTCGAGCGCGTCAGCATACCAGGCATCTTGACCGGGCGCAAAGTCAAGCTATTTTCCGGTCAAGTTATTCCGGTAATTGAACCCCAAAGCACCCGTGGCATCTACGGCTGGAAAGTCAACAACTTGGTCACTGCCGCGATGGACGCGGTACAAGCTGAAGACGGCACTGCTGACGAAGACCGCATCCGCAAAACCTTAGATGGCTTCCTCAATCGCATCTACTACGACCTCCGCAACTTAGGAACCACATCCCAAGACCGCGCCCTCAATTTCTCTGTCACTAACGCTTTCCAAGCGGCCCAAACCTTCAGCGAAGCGGTTGCTGTGGGCATGGAACTCGACAGCGTTACTGTTGAAAAAAGTCCCTTCTGTCGCATGGATAGCGACTGCTGGGATGTGAAATTGAAATTCTTCGACCCTGAAAACAGCCGTCGTGCCAAGAAGATTTTCCGCTTCACCATTGATGTGAGCGATCTGATTCCTGTTACTTTGGGCGAAGTTCGTTCTTGGTCTTCACCGTACTAAAAGGCGACACAATTTGAGTGAGAGTGCAATCACAAAAAGCACTCTCGCCAAGAGAGCTAAATTTGTTCACCCTATCAATGCGGAGAATCCTCAATCATGCGACTTCCTCTATTGTCTCCCCCAGTCAAACGCCCCCATTTCATCCAGCCTGCGCTGTGCGTAGATGTGGAAAATGGTAATCCCGATGATTTGGTGCATATTCGGATGGATCTGCTTCATGGTGCTAACTATAACGATCCTTCAGCCTATGCCAACCGCAGTTTCAACCAAGTGATGCACTCTAGTGCCAGCCAAAGTGCAGCCAGCCAGGGCTGGGGTGGCTTTGGGGGCATGGGACGATTCTATTAACGAGCCACTAGCCACTAATCACCATGCCTCAGCAAACTGAAATCCTATGGCAAATTGGTCAACCTGGTAAAGGAAGTCAGGAGTTTTCGCAGGTAGGTGGGTGGCACGCTGAATTTACCTATGTTGTTGGGTCAGATAAAGACCCCATTAACCAGCCACAGATGCCATCGCTGCTAGTGGTTCCAGCTTGCAAAACCAAACCGCAGAGGAAGGGAAAGTACCTTTTTTCCACCGACAAACTGAATATCCAATTCACCCTTGGCAAAAACTACAGCACAGGCGAACTTACACTCTTTTACAACTTTTTTGGTTCTCAAGTTGACACCCTTTTGGTTGATGGTGAGCCAGTGACCGAACTCGTCGGGGTCGGGTCAGGCAAGCCAACCAAAACCCAGATTCCTTTGCCAGCCCTCAGCGCCGGGAAACATATCTTGACCCTGACCACCGCTGTTGGTTTGGGAGATGGGGCACACCGGATCGACTACCTCAAGCTAGAGGGGATTGTGGCTTCCCAGCCACCGCAAACCCTCCAAACACCTAAAGAAACTAAGGAAACTAAGGAAACTAAGGAAACTATGGCTAATGAGAAAAAGGAAACGGGTAAGGAGAAAACAGAAGTAACACCCTCTGAGGTCTCCTCCACGCCAGAACAGAAAAAGTCTTACGTGCCGACTTCCCAGACAGGGCTGCAAGATTATTCCTTCTGGTGCGACTACGCCAAGAAGCAAGCCAAGAAGTCAGAAAAACACCCTAAACCCTTCCGCCGGGGCCGCATCTGGGCCTAATCCCTAGCCTGTCTTGTTATCATCGTCCACTTAATGACTGACTGTTCGCTCTATGCAATCCACCACACTGCTCCAAATTAAGCCCCACTTTCATGTCGAGGCGATCGAGCCAAACCAAGTCTACCTCCTTGGCGAACAGAGCAACTACGCCCTCACCGGGCAACTCTACTGCCAAATCGTGCCTCTTTTGAATGGGCAACACACCCGGGAGCAGATTGTCGAAAAATTTGATGGGGCAGTCCCAGCGGAACACATTGACTATGTGCTCGATCGGCTCGCAGAGAAAGGCTACCTCACCGAGGTAGCCCCGGAACTATCCTCGGAAGTGGCAGCATTTTGGAGCGAGTTAGGGATTGCACCCCCCGTAGCAGCCGAGGGGCTACAGCAGCCGGTGACGCTGACAACGGTGGGCGATAACATCAGTGAAGTCACGGTTGCTGCCCTGGCAACTGCCCTGCGGGACATGGGCATTCCGGTGCAAAATTCCGCAGATGCAGATTCTTCAGTGGCGTTGAACATCGTCTTGACCGATGACTATTTGCAGCAGGAACTAGCCGCCATCAACAAGCAGGCTCTGGAGCGCCAGCAAACTTGGCTGCTCGTCAAGCCAGTAGGCAGTGTCCTGTGGTTGGGACCGGTGTTTGTTCCGGGAAAGACGGGGTGTTGGGGCTGTCTTGCCCATCGGCTGCGGGGCAACCGCGAAGTTGAGTCGTCGGTCTTGGTGCAAAAACAAGCCCAGCAGGAGCGCAATGGTCAGCATGGGTCTGTGGCGAGCTGCTTGCCTACGGCACGGGCGACGCTGCCTTCGACCTTGCAAACGGGGTTACAGTTCGCCGCCACCGAGATAGCCAAGTGGATTGTCAAGCAACACGTCAATGCCACTGCGCCGGGAACGGCACGCTTCCCAACCCTCGACGGCAAGGTGATCACCTTCAACCAGACAATTCTGGACTTGAAAAGCCATATCTTGATTAAGCGGCCGCAATGTCCGACCTGTGGTGACCCGGAAATTATGCAGCGACGAGCGTTTGAACCGCTGAAGCTAGAATCGCGCCGCAAGCAGTTCACCCATGATGGTGGTTACCGTACCACCAGCCCAGAACAGACCTTGCAGAAATACGAGCACTTGATCAGCCCTGTTACGGGAGTGGTAACGGAACTGGTGCGGCTCTCTGACCCGACTAATCCCTTGGTACATACCTACCGGGCGGGGCATAGCTTCGGCAGTGCCACCACCCTACGGGGGCTGCGTAATACCCTAAAATACAAGAGTTCTGGCAAAGGTAAGACCGATAGCCAATCCCGAGCTAGTGGTTTGGGCGAGGCGGTGGAACGCTATTCGGGCATCTTTCAGGGAGACGAACCCCGCAAACAGGCAACCCTGGCGCAACTAGGGGACTTGGCAATTCATCCAGAGCAGTGTTTGTACTTTAGCGATGAGCAGTATGCCAATCGGGAGAGCTTGAACGCTGAGGGTTCAGCGGCAGCCTATCGCTGGATTCCCCATTGGTTTGACGCCAGTAAAGCGATCGACTGGACACCAGTGTGGTCGTTGACTGAGCAAAAGCACAAATATGTACCTACTGGCTTTTGCTACTACAACTACCCCATGCCAGACGCTGAGCGCTTCTGTAAGGCGGATTCCAACGGTAATGCAGCAGGCAACACCCTGGAAGAAGCAATCTTGCAAGGGTTTATGGAACTGGTGGAGCGCGATTGTGTAGCTCTGTGGTGGTACAACCGCCTCAGCCGTCCGGGGGTGGACTTGACGAGCTTTGACGAGCCATACTTTGTCCAGTTACAGCAGTTCTACCGGGAACAGAACCGGGAATTATGGGTGCTGGATTTGACTGCTGACTTGGGAATTCCAGCCTTTGCAGGTCTATCTAATCGCACGGTGGGTTCAGAGCGAATAGCTATTGGTTTTGGGGCACATCTCGACCCGAAGATTGCCATTGTTCGTGCCCTCACTGAAGTGAGCCAAGTTGGGCTGGAGCTTGACAAAATTCCTGACGAGCGGATTAAGGGTGAGTCGAGAGACTGGTGGCTAGAAGTGACTCGAGCAAGTCATCCTTGTTTAGTCCCAGATGCATCGCAGCCGCTTAAGACTGCCAATGATTACCCGAACTCTTGGAGTGATGACATCTACACAGATGTGATGAATTGTGTGGAGAGGGCCCAAGCAGTAGGGCTAGAAACACTGGTGTTAGACCAGACGCGACCGGACATTGGCTTGAGCGTGGTCAAAGTGATTGTACCGGGAATGCGAACCTTTTGGTCGCGGTT
Source organism: Microcoleus sp. PH2017_05_CCC_O_A (assembly GCF_020738785.1). Lineage (NCBI taxonomy): Bacteria > Bacillati > Cyanobacteriota > Cyanophyceae > Oscillatoriales > Microcoleaceae > Microcoleus > Microcoleus sp. PH2017_05_CCC_O_A. The sequence continues at coordinate 9,568 of NZ_JAEQCB010000023.1, forward strand.
GGGTCCAGGGCGGCTCTATGATGTGCCGGTGAAGTTGGGATGGCGAACCGTGCCCCTGCCTGAAGCAGAGATGAACCCTACAAATATACCGTTTTAAGTCTTTTTAAAGTTTGCAGGCGACGGCTTCGCTACGTGCCAAATGTCGTCCTAATAGGCTTCTTTCCAAAGAAGAAGAGGATTGACCCACCTCAACGGGTCAACAAACCAAACAACAAAATGAGGAAATTACTCATGGAAAAGAAGAACATTCTGCCCCAACAAGGCAAACCAGTGATGCGGAGCACCACTGGTAAACTCCCCACCTACTTGGCTGAACTCTCTGAGGAATCTCTCGGTGATGCTGGTGTGGGAGCATCTGCCACTACTTGTATGACTGCCTTCGATGGTGCGGAAGCATCTATCACTCATTGTATGACTGCCTTCGATGGTGCGGAAGCATCTATCACTCATTGTATGACTGCCTTCGATGGTGCGGAAGCGTCTGCCAGTACTTGTATTACTGCCTTCGATGGTGAGTAAGGATATGTAGCCTAGCTTACTTCAGTGGCACTACAGTTAACCTCCAGTTGCCATAGAAGTGATTTACTAGGCTGTGAGTTGTTGACGAGGTTAAAGATGTCGAGTTGCGAGCAAAACTTTACTTTATCCTGAGTTTTGTACACTTTCTTCATCTACCTCGTCTTCATCTTACACCTCCCAAAAGACAGGCGCTACAACGCTTCGGCGTTTAGCGGTGTGAAAAATGGGAAATTAATCGCCATCAGGTCAATCTCAGTGGCGATTAATTTCCACTAAATATTTTTTGCTAAAAAAGCAATCCGTACTTTGTTGTTAAACTTAGGCAATCCATTAAAATTAGCAACAAAAATTACTAAGATGATTACCCTAACTTCTATGCTTCAAAATAATCGTCTCAAAGACCGCCGTATTCAGTTTATCCGAGCCCATCAAGAGGCTTTTGATGTTGAGCCAACCTTCCCTCTCCCTCTTTTTGAAGAGGTAATTCTTGAGATTGAAGGTTCTTGTTTTGTTGAATCCTCTTGCCAAATTGAAGGTGGCCGAGTGCTAGCAGGGCGTCATGAGGTTTGTAAATATCCTGGAAAGTCTTGGCCGGAATCGCTAACTCATGCGTTTAAGTTATTAGATAAAATTGAGAATCAGTTGGGTATACGCATTAATCGTAACTCGTTTGAGCAGTTTGCAGCAGCACATATTGGCTCTCGTAAAATCACGAACAACAGTATTGGCATTCACTTGGGTTCAAAGCTGGAAGATTCCAGTGCAGTCTTCTATGTTTATATCGATGACGAGGAAGATCCTGAAGAATTAGCAAGGACAGCAATCGCTCTTGATGGCGGTCACTATTCAGATGAATTAACACAGGTTTTGATTAGAGATACTTGGGCAATTAGCTTTAAACTTTTCTTGGATGGTCGTAGTCGCGTCGAGCTATGTCCTTATGCTCCAGCACAGCCAGGATCATTAGGAATTAGAGGAAAGTATCTTACACCCTACATACAAAAACACTTTTCACCGAAGGTAAATTCTATTTTCAGGGGTTCTTATCTCCTTATGACACGCTTCTCTAAAGACTATGCAATGCCAGTCTTATGGTTTTACTTCACAAACATCAAAGACATACCAAAATATTTTCTATTTAATAGTTTAGGTGATAAGATATACGATTATTGTCAAAGTCAAAGTTGCATCACGGGTACTGGTGTGGCTGTTGCAGAGCCAGAGTTAGAGAAGACTCGATTAGAAAATTTTTGCTTTTACTACGATCAACGTGACGGATGTCAGCCACGTCCTGGTTTTGAATTTTCTTAAAAATGACCTAATATTTCGCAATTTCCCTTTACTAACATCCTCCAATAATCCCGTTCTGAAACTCTATGCTTCAAAATATTCAAAATAATCGTTTCAAAGACCGCCGTATTCAGTTTATCCGAGCTCATCAAGAAGCTTTTGATGTTGAGCCAACCTTTCCTCTCCCTCTTTTTGAAGAGATAATTATTGAAATAGAAGGTATATGTAGTGTTAAACCGTCTTGCAAAGTTGAAGGTAGTCAACTGCTAGCAGGACGTTATGAGACTGTTGTTCTCCCTATGAGAAAAACTTGGCCAAAATTGCTAACTCATACGTTTAAGTTCTTGGATAAAATCGAGAATCGGTTAGGTGTACGTCTCAATCGTAAATCGTTTGAGCAGTTTGTCGCAGCACATATTGGCTCCCGCAAAATTATGGATAACACGATTGGCATTCACTTAAGTTCAAAGCTGGAAGATTCCAGTGTGATGCTGTATATCCATCTCGACACGGAGGAAGATTGTGAAGAATTAGCAAGGACAGCGATCGCTCTTGATGGTGGTCACTACTCAGATGAATTAACACAGGTTCTGATTAGAGATATGGGCGTCATCGGTTTTGAACTTTTCTTCGATGGTCGTACTCACCTGACTCTATGTCCTGTTACTCCAGCACAGCCTGGATCATTAGGAAACAGAGGAAAGTATTTGACACCATACATACAAAAATACTTTTCAGAAAAAGTGAATTCCATTTTCAGGGAATCATCTATCTTCAAAATATGCTTCTCTAAAGCTTATGCAAGGCCAGTTTTAGGGTTTTACTTCAAAAACCTCAAAGACATACCAAAATATTTTAGGTTTAATAGCTTAGGTGATAGGATTTATGGCTTTTGTCAAAGTCAAACTTCTATCATTTTTTCTGGTGTGTATGTTACAGAGCAAGAGTTAGAAAACAGTCGATTAGAAAATTTTAATTTTTACTACATTCGATATGAAGAATATTAACTACATCCGTAATTTTGATTGTTTTTGAAAAAGATTCTGATGAGGAAATCAAAACTGAAGACTACTAGAGCAATTTCCACTCTGATGCGGTACACCACAAGGAACGCAAGTATTCTGCCCCTAAAGTTGGATTGACTTTACAGGTTTGGAAACCGCTATACATCCTGCACTCAGCACAATAAAATCCGAACAATAGGCAACGCCGCCAATCAGAACATCATGAATCTATCTTTCAAACAGCGCGTCAAACAGTCGTTCAACAGTCTGAAAAAAATGATAACCTTCTAACATTACACTGCTCCAATTGTTAACATCAAATAAGATTCCATTTATAATAATTTCATCGATCGCTATTGCCATTGACTCACTTTCCCAATCATCGTTTCCCATTATCTACGCCATGAGCAATCACCCTTTCGCGGTTTCCCTCAACCCTTTTGTCCAAGTCAAAAGCGCCGAAGACTACTACACCCTGCACTCGGCAGAATCCGATCCGACCGCTTTGCTAACCCTTGCCACAACGCCCGGAATCGGTATGGCTCTGGATCGTCTCAAGGAAGGCAACACCACCACCGCATCTCTCGTGCAAGGGTTAGCCGAACTCGATGGTCGGGCAGCCGGGGAACAGTTTGCAGTGACGCTACAACAATTGGATGAGCGGAGTTGGCTCAGTTACGCTGTGTTGCCGCTGGCAGTGGCGGTTCCGATGGTGGATTCTGCTGAGTTGAATTTGACCGAACTCTACTGGACACAAACCCGTCTGGGCCTGTCCCGCTTTGCCTACCAACATCCCTATGAAGGCACAATGGTGCTGGAGTCCCCGCTCTCGAAGTTTCGGGTCAAGCTCCTCGACTGGCGAGCAAGTGCGCTCCTGGCTCAACTCGCCCAGCCCCAAACCTTAGCAACACTGACGCCACCGCCCTACCTCGGACCAGAAACTGCCTATCAGTTCCTCAATTTGCTTTGGGCTGCGGGGTTTCTGACGGCTGACCCTGAACCCCCCTCGCTCCAGCTTTGGGAGTTTCACAACCTGCTGTTCCATAGCCGCAGCCGCTTGGGTCGTCATGACAATCCAACAGTAGATGAAAAGTTTGACCAGTGGTCGAATTTCCCGGTGGTGAAGCCGCCCATGAGCGACCGGATTGTACCGCTACAGCGTCCGCATTTGGGGACGTTGATGTGTAACGATGCCACGCTCACGCAAGCGATCGAAGCACGAAAATCCGTTCGAGATTATGATGAGAACCATCCAATGTCGGTCGAGCAACTGGGCGAACTACTGTATCGCACTGCCCGTGTTAAGGAATTAATTAACCAAGACCAGCTAATTAGTAAAGATTTGCAAAAAAAGTTAGGTACTGTTGCAGATTTTGACTATGGCGAGTTGAGCCGACGGGCTTATGCTGGTGGCGGGGGAATGTATGAATTAGAAATTTATCCGGTGGTACGGCATTGTCAAGGCTTGAATTCAGGGGTGTATCACTACGACCCTCTCAATCACCAGCTAGAGCAGCTACTAGAATGGGGGGATGATATTTTAGTTGCGTTAGGTTATGGCTTGGTCGAGAAATTCTGGGATCCACGTCCACAAGTGACGTTAGTAATTACAGCACGGTTCGGTCGCATATTTCGTCGCTATTACGCTATCGCTTATTCGACTGTGCTTAAGAATCTTGGACTGCTCTATCAAAACTTTTACTTGGCGGCAACCAATATGGGTCTGGCTCCCTGTGCAGTGGGGGCTGGGGATAGCGATGCTTTTGGTCGAGCGATAGGCCTAAACTATTTGGAAGAGTCGGCTGTCGGAGAATTTTTGCTCGGGTCGTTGCCCAACCGCAATGTTGAAGCAAGTGGACTGGAGTCGATTGAGGTTGATAGCTCAGAATATCAGACTGAGACTATGGTCTCGGCTAGGGAGACTGAATTGGGTGGAGTTGAGGCTAAGCCTGAGTCTGGTGAGACAGGAGTATTGAGAAATCAGCTTGAGCCAGTTGGGCTAGTGGCAGAAATTCCGCCGCCTGGGGTGTGGGACAGTTCTGACAATACCTCGGTAAAAGTTGAGGACATTGGGGCTGAGGCTGTTGACTTGGCTCCTTCAGATTTACTCTCCCAGACTCCAGATTCATCCAGTGTCGCTGAGGGTGAAAGATCGTCAGCGGCGGTTTCAGCTAGTAAAGTTGATAGCTCTGCAACCAAACTATCGCTGGCACTCCACCCCCATGACCTCGACGATCGCATTCCTGGACTGGCCCAACTCCACAACCAAACTCTCGGCGACCCCCGCATCACGATTGTAATTCTAGACGGCGACCCAGATTACACATTGTCCTGCTTTGCTGGAGCTGAAGTCTCCAAGGTGTTTCCCTACTGGCACGAACCAGCAGAACCAATCAGCCCACAAGATTACGCCACCTACCAAGCAATCCGCGACCAGGGGCTAAAGGGTAAAAAGAAGGAAGATGCATTCTACGCTGCCCTCCCAAAAAACAAGGAGCGGGTTGAACTCAATGACCATGCCTGCCACGTCACCAGTATCATTGTGGGGCAAGAACACAGTCCTGTTTTCGGTGTGGCTCCCAAGTGTCGGGTAATTAATATGCCCCATGATGCACTAGGAAACTATGCCGATATGCTGTCACCCCTCAACATAGCCCGTGCCTTCGACTTAGCCTTAGAGTTGGGAGCAAATATTATCCACTGCGCTTTTTGTCGCCCCACCCAAACGGGAGAAGGAGAAGAGATCCTTGTCCAAGCGATTAAGAAATGTCAAGACAACAATATTTTGATCGTCGCGCCGGTGGGGAACAATGTACACCAATACTCGTGTCTGCCCGCCATGCTGCCGGGAACTTTGGCAGTGGGAGCCGCAAAAGTCGATGGTACACCGTGTAAATTTAGCAACTGGGGCGGCAACAACACAGAAGAAGGCATCCTTGCTCCGGGTGAAGATATTCTAGGGGCGCAACCCTGCACCGAAAAACCTGTGCGTCAGACAGGAAGCAGCATGGCTGCTCCTGTCATCACGGGCATTTCTGCGCTGCTGATGAGTTTGCAACTGCGAGAAGGAAAACCCATCGATGCCGAAGCCATCCGAGCCGCCCTACTCAACACCGCGATTCCCTGCGACCCAAAGGTTGTAGAAGAACCGGAACAATGTCTGCGCGGCTTTGTCAATATCCCCGGCGCAATGAGAGTGCTGTTTGGGCAACCCTCCCTCACCATTTCCTTCGCGGGCGACAAAGTGACCCGCACCGAACGTGCTGGATATGCCATGCCTAGTGCTACGGTTGCCCCGGCTGGCATCACCGCCGCTATAACGGCTACTGATACCAGCCCAGCCGTGCAACCCGCCACTCTTGCTACACCCACAGAAGCATCCGTTACTGTTGCTGACTCCGCCACAGTGGAAGCCAGCACCGCCTATTCTGGCAACGTTTACGCCCTAGGGACTCTTGGCTACGACTTCGGGGATGAAAGCCGCCGCGACACTTTCAAGCAACTGATGGCCCCCTCCGAAATCAACGGTATCATGGTGCCCGCAGACCCCTACGATGCCCGCCAGATGATCGAATACCTCGATCGCAACCCCGATGAAAGCCGTTCGTTAATCTGGATATTGAACTTGGATGGAGACACGATCTATGCCCTAGATCCAACAGGGCCGTTTTCAACAGATATCTACGAGATATTTCTGCTCATGTTGGCGGGGCAACTAGAGCCAGAAACCAGCGATGAGTTTGTAGAGCGGATCAGCGTACCCGCCCGACGCACCAACCGCACGGTGGAACTCTTCTCCGGTGAAGTTGTGCCTGTGGTGAAGGTACATGACGTGCGGGGGATGTACGGCTGGAAAGTGAATGCTCTGGTGAACGCGGCAATGGTGCGAATCTCTCGTCAAGTAGACGAAGCCCAAGAACCGATCGTCCGACAAGCTCTGACCTCCTTCCTCAACCGAGTCTACAACGATCTCCGGAATTTGGGGCAGACTTCGCGCGATCGAGCGCTCAACTTCGCTGCCACTAACATATTCCAAGCCGCTGTGACCTTTGCTCGGGCGATCGCCCAGCGTCGTCAACTGGACACCATTACAGTGGAAAAAAGCCCTTTCTGTCGCCTCAACAGTGACTGTTGGGATGTCAAGCTAGAGTTCTTCGACCCGGAAAGCAGTAGTCGATCGCGCAAGGTTTTCCGCTTTACCCTTGATGTGGTGCAGCCGATGCCAGTCACTTTGGGTGAGGTGAGGAGCTGGTCAATCCCTGGTAAAGTGAGTTGAACGCACTGGTGACGGACTCACGTCACAAGAGTCGGTATGACATGAGCTTCTAGGCCATTCCAGAATTTCCTTGAACTGAGATCTTGCACCATTTTCAATTAGCCTTTCATGGGCGGGCGGGACGCCCACCCCACAAGAAAACTCACTCTTTGTGGAACAGGCCGGAAAGCCTGTTAAGCGAGAATGGTGCAAGATCTCAGTTCAAGGTACTCGTAATTTTAGGAATAATCCTAATACCTTTGCGCGACTTAAGTTAAAGAGTTTTTATGAACAGGCATCTTGTCTGTTCCACAATTTGTATTGCTAAGGCTCAAGAAGTAAAAACATGGGAATAGAATTTAACCATTTATATATTACTCTCGACACAGAAACACTAGAGTCAATAGCCAAATCAGAGTTCATTAGCCAAGAATTCTGCACAATATCCAGAGATACCGTAGAAACTGATACAGAGAGTTGGGCGGGTACTTATCTCAGAGGGAAACATAGCTATCTTGAGCTTTTTGCACCAGGGGGTGCTGAAGGGTTTAGGGAAGGTTTTTCGGGTATTGGTTTCAATAGTAAACAAGCAGGACAGATTGATATTGTAGATGAAAAACTAAAATCCTTAGTCGCCCAAGAAACGTTTTCTGATTTGCAAATTCGTCAAACCGAAGATGGAAAAGTACCCTGGTTTCATTATTGGGCGCTCAAATCAGAGAGAGAAGCCTTCAGTGCGTGGTTGATGGAATTTCATCAGGATTATTTAGACTATAAAAACATCAAGCTTACCAGTGCTGGTTGCTTTGACCGTGCTGCTTATCTAAAAAACCTTGCTACCTCCGAAACTTCTTTATTTGAAGACATTTCAGAAGTTCATCTTGAATTGACTTTAGCGGAACACGAGGAACTAGCATTACTACTTCGAGTCTTTGGCTATCACTCATCTTGCTCAGGAGATATTACTACCTATCGTTCTCATGGTTTTACTTTACAAGTATCTCAGAAAGTTGCTCCAAGTTATCGAATTCGCAAGGTTGTTTGCACGATGAAGGATCAAGTTCATCAGCAAAGAAAGTTCACTTTCGGTGATAATGCACAGTTAAATGTGGGTGGAGAGTTGGCAATTTGGCAGTTTGGATGACTGAAGCAATAAGTTTAAAAATAGCGGTATCCCTTTGTTTGGTAGTGCAACTGATAAATTTGGCAACCGCTTGCTACCCTATTTATCAGTTGCGTCATGTCCAATAATGTCAGCCCTCAAGCTTTATATTATATAGCAATCCTAAATCATTCATGCAGATATGTAGGGGCGGTGCCCCCGTGCCCGCCCTCCGGGCGATTTGGGCAACCACGGGGGGATTGCCCCTACAAGAATTATGCAAATGATTTAGGATCGCTATAGGACTTACGCAAAAACTCCGGGTTCTGACAAAAATCGTCGCTTTTTAGATGAATATTGACGCAGAACCCTGGTTTTGTGCCTCCCGTGCGTAAGTCCTGTATTACTCAAATATTGATGCTGAGAGGGATTTTTGAAGGCTGCAAAAATCGATAAGACACCAGCCTTTGGGCATCTGCTTCGAGAATTTTTGCTTCGATGTCATTCAGGTTTACCTTGAATTTCTCGAAAGCTCTTTTCAACTGCGGCTCGACAAAAGATGAACCGGGGTAATCGAGGAGGTTCGTATAGTAAACTGAACCCAACAAATAAAGCACTTCTATTTGGAGTAATGCTCGCTCTAGTGGCGGTAGCGAACCCATGAAATTTTGCTGCTGTGCGGAGTTGGTAGGTGCTGGAGAATAGCAACCCAAAGGAAATGCTGGTGCGTAGGTCATCAAGCCACTTTGCGGAAAGTTAACAGCAGCGTGTTGGGCGCTAGCTGCAAAGATAACCGTAGAGATGGCCTCTACTAAATAATCTAAGCTTGCAATCCGACCGTCAGCATTTTCGCCAATATAGCAGTGTCCTTTGGCAAACAATTCACCAGCCCAATTTTGCAGTTGTCGATCTGCCACTACGGACTTATCGCTAGAATAGTGCAGGCGCAGGTATTCGCCCACCCACTGATGGATCGCATCCCAAATTAGTTGTCCGTCATCTCGATAAGGATAAATCGGTAATTGCTGGGAATTATTGACACCCCGTTTTTCTAAAGTTCGGGGGAAGGCAACTTCATTAAAGTTAGCTAAGTGGCTCATCGCTTCTTTAATAGCGAGTTTGCCGTTACTGCCTATAGTGGCACTCAATAAGAAGTCTATAGGCCCTTCTGGTGCTAATAAATTCTTATGTGCGCCGTAATTAATCAAGATAGTACCTTGCAAGTGAGGTTTCAACAAAACCATTACAGGATGACTTTTATCGGTAAAGCAGCGATTAGTTGCCAGAACAAAAGGCTCAATAAATAAGTGAGTCTGAGCTAGGTGAGATATCAGCTCGTGGTAATTGCTATCTGCCATTTGCACGACGGTTTTAGCTGTCATCCAGTTGTCGCCATCTAGGGGCGTAAATACAGGATTGTTATCCCCCGGAACTTGTTGGCAGCGAATTGCTATTGGCCGTAAATTTCGATCTTGACACTGTTCGGGCGGTACTGCAAATAATGCGATTGGAGCATACATATACTTTGGCAACCCACCAATATCGCTATTGACTAAACTATCGAGCTTGGAATAATCTGCTAGATAAAGTCGCCCGGATTGCAGTGCTGCTTCTAGATTATCTTCATGCAGAATTTCTCCGTACTGTTCGCTGGTAATTAACAGGCGCTCGTCTAGTTCTTGGATTTGATTGAGCATTACAGGGTTTGGCCCTGCTACTTGGCTGTAAGCAAAAACTGCATCTTGTTGGAAATTTCCAACAGTTGCGGGTCTGATTGTTAACGGGTTGAGTAAGTTTTCGTAGTCTTCAAGAGTAGGATTGACAGTACCGCGTAAAAGGAACTCTGAAAAATCAGCTTCCTGGTTAATCAATTCTTCTCCCAAACATCTAGCAATTCCTTGAAGGTGCTTGTATAATTCTTTGTCAACTTCCTCAACTTCCTCAACTTCCTCGAATTGAGCGACTTCCTCAACTTCATCAACTCGGTCAACTTCATCGAGTTGCTCGCTTTTGAGATTTCGTGCAGATTTCACTTCTAAGTTTCCGCTGAGTTCAGCTTGTATTTCTCGATCTATTCGATCGAATACATTTTCAACTTCACTAAAATCCCCTGTCAAGGGAATGCTACTTTTAACCTTGGGGGATACTTTTCGCTCCAAGACTGATTCTAGTTTTAAAACAGCATTAGTTAATTCTGCTTGTCCCTGGGCTGCCCTTATTTCACGCTCTATCGACTCTAACGAATCAATTTCACGCTCGTTTGACAGCGAGCTTTTGAGAAGATTAGCCGACTTTTCAGCCTCGTTCAAAATACTCAACGCGCTCAACACTAAACTCACCCATTTCAGGCTCGGAAGTTCATCGGCTTTAGGCAGTCTAGGCAGGTTGCCGATGGGACTAAGCGGCACCTCAGTCATAGCTAGAGGAGCTAAAACTGTATAGTCATATTCGTATTTACCAGATACAATCAACCTGCGAGCCAAAGGAACCGTTGCTAAAAAAGTGACGAAACGGTACAGCGTTTGAATGATTTCTTGCCGGGAAAAAGACATATTTTTATTCCAAAGAAAAGTATGGTTATCAGATTGAGTGAATCGAGATGAGATTCTTCAGTATTGGTTGGTAACAGTTTGACTCTTAATTTTGTATTAGTTGCAGTTAATAGATTTTTAACGGCTTGCGGCTGCTACCAATCAAGAACTGGCAAGTTGTCAGATCGGGATTAAAGTTGAAAGCCCAAAAATCCACTGTTTAACGAACTCAGCTAATATAGCATACCTGCTGAGCGACATCAGAATTCTCCTCACAGACCACCATCAGGAAGCTCGCAGGTGAAAGAAAGTCGATCGCGAGCGTTGTGGATTGATGCTTCGTTGCAAGACGGCTTGCGCCAGAGAGCAATAGCGCCAGCAAAGGCTGGAAGCTAGTTCTCATCCTAGTTCTGTGCTTGAAGCCGTATAAATTAATACACCAAATAAATAAGAAAAAAGATGACTGCAAGCCGGAAACAAAAGTTAACAAAACTTTTTAGCTAAAAAGTTTTTTTAGGCGCAAATTCAAGTAATCTATCTTTTGAGGCGAACAACCAGTCAAATCTAACTATTTTTCCAGAAAACGGCTGATTTAATCCAAATCCTGGGTAATTAAAGCGAATCGGAAAAAACCGATGGCGATTTTCTTCCTTGTGTAGGGCCACCCACTCGACAAGCGGGTGGACTCAAAGCTTGAGACGGCCAAATATTTCTGATATTTTCCCTCTACAACTTATAACTGGCTTCAGTTCTTGCCGCTCCTGCACGGCTCCCCCAAACCTATTTACTTCATACCCAAAAATGGCAATTGAGGATCTTTTCGCCAAGTACAAAAAGCCCAACATCGTTATTATCATTACCGACCAACAGCGCGCCTTGCAGCACTATCCGCGGGACTTCATCTACAGGCTCCCCGCACTGAAGCAGTTGATGAGCAACGGTTTGAGTTTCGATCGGGCATTCACCGCCGCTTCCGCCTGCGCCCCCAGTCGCGCAACTTTCTTGACCAGCCAGTATCCGGCAAAGCACAAAACAACGGATACTGGTCAGCTACAGCCGAAGGAGCCTCTGAACACACAGTTGCCCAACCTCGCCCATGTCCTAGGGAAGGCTGGCTACAAAACACGTGCTTGGCTCGGCAAATGGCACCTTGGAGAAATTGATACTAGCCCCATCGAGGCTGGATTCACGGAATGGGATGACCCGGACGCAGGCATCACAATCAGCGATTACAACACCCTAGGTGGTGGCGAGGCAGATAACGACAGTCGTTACCTCGCAGATATGCTGAAGTTCGTGGAACGGCAGGACGAGAAGGCTGAAGATCCGTTTTGCCTGGTTGCGTCCTTTGTCAATCCTCACGACGGGTTCGTAGCGTTCAGAGGGCTGGGTGGCTCTGGATATGCAAGCAGTACCCTCACTGAGGCGATCGTGGAGCTGCCACGTAACTACAGGCAGCATCTGAACGAACACCTCTTGGATAACTTACACTCAGAGCCTCGCGCCCACGCCTCAGCGAGTTGGTGGACTTTCGCTAAACCTGGCTCTAAGATGCCCCCCAAGCACAGACCGCAGGATTATGTCAACTTCTACGCCTATCTCCAGATTTTGGTCGATAAACAAATCGAACAACTCCTAGACGGTCTGGCGAAGCAGAATCTGATCGACAATACCCTGATTATCCGCTTCGCCGACCACGGTGAAATGGCTATGAGCCACGGTCTCGTTGAGAAATTCTTTAACGCTTACGAAGAAAGCATTCGCATACCCTTCGTGTTCTCCAATCCTGTAGCCTGGCCTACAGCACAGACTACCCAATCCCTTGCCAGCAGCGTCGATTTGACTCCGACCATCGCCTCGTTGCTTGGTGTCGAGTGGCACAAACCGGAGGAAGCGATTCCAGCAACAGCCAACCCGACGATTTTTTACGGGCAAGATTTGTCGCCGATTCTCAACAATCCGACTTCCACTGTCCAGGAATCCATCCACTTTACATACGACGATAATCCAGCGGTTATACCCCCTCCTGAAGATAAACCGAAACAGAGGATTTTACACCCGAGTATCGTCAGAACGATTCGCACGGATAAGTGGAAATACTCGGTCTACTTCAACGAACAAGACGAGGCGAAGGCTGAGGGTGCCGAAGGGGATTGGGAACTCTACGACCTAGAAGCAGATCCTTACGAGGACAACAACCTAGCTGGTAATCGCGATCCCGAGGTCAACAAGCAGCAGTGGGAATTGGAGCGGCAATTGCAAGAGGCTATGAATCGCCTGGGAACTATGCCGACTGCCTTCAAATGGCCTCCCCAGAAGACCTTGTTAAGCCGAGGCGCACCCGCCACCAAACCCACCGATATCTAGAGCGCGAGCGCCGAAGTAAGGAGTCCCGCCAAACTAGGGAGAGGATGGTGTTTTCCCTCCTTTCTCTGATTTGGGCAATATTCGATCGATCAATTAGAAAAACTCAATTACCAGTTGGTTAACCTATGGAAGCAGTTTGGGATACGTTAAAGAATATCAATTACTCTGGCATACCGATTGCTAGAATCGCTATTGTGCTCGTTGTTCTAACCTTGACACAGACGTTAAGGCGATTTTTCGTAGCAGTCATTGTTAAAACTATTGAGAGTTTTACTAGCAAAACTAAAACAACACTTGATGATGAGTTGATTACAATTATCAAGCCTGCTTTAAGTTGGCTGATTCTGATAGGTGGATTTTGGCTGAGTAAAGAAATTCTGGCAGATAACTTAGGTTCTCAACTAAATCAAACAATCGGTAGCCTGCTCAACTATACAGTTATTTTCATAGTTGCCTATGTTATTTACCGATGCTCTTCTATTTTCGGTCAGATTATAGCCAACTTAGTGCTGCACACCGAAACAGAGCTCGATGAATTGCTCAGACCTTTAATGCCCAAGATTTTTCAATCAGCAGCAATTATTGTCTTTATCATCAAGATCAGCGAGGCATTTTTAGGACAATCTGCTGCTGCATTGGTGGGGCTATTGGGCGGTGCCGGTATCACTTTTGGTTTGCTGCTGAAGGATATTGTTTATGACTGGTTTTGTACGCTGATTATTTACTCCGACAATCTCTACCGAGAAGGTGACTGGGTGGGGATATCCGGGGTCGATGGTTTCGTGCAGATACTCAATATTGGATTCAGAACTACAACTCTACATATAACTAAGTGGGGTTCTATCATCAAAATGCCCAATTCCAAAATGATTTCTGGAATTGTCGAAAACTGGTCGCAAAATCCGGGTAAAGAATTAAAATGGGGCTTAGTCTTAACTCTCAAAATAGACGGCATTTCGGCGGGGCAAACGGCGCGGATTTGTGAAAAGCTTGAAGAATTGCCGAAGTACATTCAAGGCTTGTCTCCGTCGTGTACGGTGCGGTTCAAACAAATTGACAAAAATGCCCGGGTTATTGAAATTATGGCAGTTGTCAATGACGATAATTTCTACTTTGATGCTGAGAAAAACTTAAATCTAGCTATACTAGAATTACTAGAAAAAGAAGGAATAGATTTCCTACACGTGGAACTAAGAACGGAACCTGAAAAATACAAAAAGAGCCTGCAAGCAACCAACAATTGAGCATTCATGTTGGCTCGAAGTCAATTTAGAGTAACTGCTTGCTCGCATCGTGCGATAGCGGTTGAAAATCGGGTGAAGTACAGTTACAGTCCTAGCAGACATCTGTACTTGACTCCACTCATTAATGCTAAATTGCCTGCTTTTCTCTCGATAATTCAACCTCAAATATATCGGTCATCCAAGCATTTGAGGGAAAAATATCCCGCTCCGTTTAATAACAACGGGGATTCCTGCTAAATTTACCGCACTCGCACTCTCGGAAAGCCAAATGTCAACCGCCTCTTTAACAACTCTAATAACTATTCTGGATTGCCATTCTACTCTAAAAAATGATGGCGAAGATGTCATTCAAGGATTGACCAAAAACCCAAAAACTTTACCCGCTAAATATTTTTACGACAGTCGCGGTTCTCAACTTTTTGAACAAATTTGCGAATTGCCCGAATATTATCCAACTCGCACAGAAGCCTCGATTTTGCGCCAATATGCTGGTGAAATCGCACGGATAACAGGTGATTGCGAACTCGTAGAATTAGGCAGTGGCAGTTCCACAAAAACTCGCCTTTTGCTAAATGCTTATCAATCTCGAAATTACTCCTGTAAGTATGTGCCTGTTGATGTTAGCGCCAGCATTCTCAAAGAGAGCGCCCTTCAATTGCAAGTAGAATATCCGGCTTTGTACGTTCAAGGGTTGATAGGGACTTACGAACAAGCCCTCGCTCAATTAACGCCTGCATCTTTGCCTGCGCGGATGATTTTCTTCTTGGGCAGTTCTCTGGGTAATTTCACGCCGCAGGAATGCGATGTTTTATTGAACCAAATTAAAGATGTACTCGCTCCGGGAGATTACTTTTTACTCGGCATTGACTTGCAAAAACCCCAGCAAATTTTAGAAGCAGCTTATAACGATTCTCAAGGTATAACTGCCGCTTTTAATTTAAATATGCTCGACCATTTAAACTGGCGTTTTCAGGGTGATTTTGATACTAATTTATTCACCCATCAAGCTATTTACAATCAACAAGAGAACCAAATTGAAATGTACTTGCATTGCCAAACAAGTCATGTAGTGAATTTAGAAAAGCTTGGATTGAATGTTACCTGGAAAACTGGCGAAAGTATCCTTACGGAAATTTCTCGTAAATTTGATTTAGACACTGTGGAAAAAGAACTAGACTCCAAAGGACTGAAAACCATAAAAAGCTTTACAGACCCCCAAAAGTGGTTTGGTTTAATTCTGTGTCAAGCCACTAAATGAATCACCCCGAGCCTTCGGTATTGTTTGGTTCCCAACTCTCCAAACAATACAAATTAATCTAGAAAATACGCAACCGCAGACGGCAGCACGTACTAGAACTATATTTAAAGATGTGCGTTCTCAATCGCGAGGTAGATGATGTGCTTTTCTTGTTTCAAGACTTGCTGTCAAAGTATTTGGATCGAGAAAGCGATCGGTACAAGTCCCCCAAAACGGTTGATTTGTAGTAAGCTTTAACACACCGACTTCTCAGAGCTTGAATAACCGCATTTTTTATTAGGTTTCGGGTATAGTACGAGCCGCAATTTCGCTTGTCTGTAGCAGGTAACTCTGGTCTGATTCAAGTTAATTATTTCCTCGCCTCTATTGCTATAAAAGTAGTTTTTGGTGTATATTTAATTAGGCAGTTACAACAATTGAGCTGCGAACAATACTACGCAATACCCAATACTTCCAAAGGAGATATCTGAATCATGTGTACGAGAATTCTCTACGTAGATCGACAAATAAATCCATTAATATATGACCCGAACGCGCCTAGTCCCAACGTTGTGACGGGTCGCAACATGGACTGGGCAACCCCGCTTGAAAGCGAGATTTGGGCATTTCCAGCAAATATGGAGCGCCAGGGGGGAACATACAATAATAATGGTGATAGTTCCTTTACGTGGACATCTAAGTACGGCAGCGTAATTACCTCCGCCTTAGACGCTTGCACTACCGACGGTATCAACACTCAGGGTTTGGTTGCCAATTTGCTGTTCCTGGTTGAATCCGACTACGACAAACCAAAGAGTGATTTGCCAAAAATGTCAACTGCGGCATGGGCGCAGTATTTCCTCGATAGTTTCGCCACGGTCAAAGAGGCGGTTGTAGCGATGGAACCAGACAATTTGTTCGAGGTGGACGCGCCCGTCATACCGGACGGCAGCAATAAGAAAAGTACAGTTCACCTGTCAATTTCCGACGCAACTGGCGATTCCGCAATTTTCGAGTACGTAGGCGGCAAGCTACAAATCCACCACGGTAAAGATTATATCGTGATGACCAATTCTCCGACCTACGACAAACAACTGGCAATCAACGAATACTGGGAAAAAAAGGATGGCATGATCGTGCTGCCGGGCACTAACAACGCCTCCGATCGATTTGCCCGTTGCTCGTTTTACCTATCGGCAGTCCCGCGCGATCATATCAACGATGTACGCACAGCTATTGCAACCACCTTTAGCATAATTCGCAATGCCGCCGTGCCGATCGGGATCGCAGACCCCGAAAAGCCCAATCTTGCCTCCACACTTTGGAGCACCGTTTCCGACCACAAGAATCTGGTTTATTACTACGCAAACACCCGCAGTGCGAGTGTCTGTTGGATCGACCTCAAGGAATTAGACCTTGGCGAAGGCTCGGAAGTGCGGAAGATCGATATGCTCGAAGAAGTAAACCATCCTGAAGGGACGAAACTAATCGAAAAGTGGGAGTTGGGCGGCAACCTCACCGAAAAGTTTGTAGCGACCGTTCCGTTTGAATTCTTGCCTCACCCTTAAGTGTCAACGCTTCCGGGTCAGGTATAGCCTTTCTGGGATAGATGAGGTATGCCAGATTCTAGGTACATCAAGGTTTTCAACCTTTGATACCTCATCTTCGAGAGCGATCGCCGAGCCAAAGCTTCTGGATCGGCTTTGACAAGGCGATCGCCGTACCAGCAAGGGTCGAGGTTCAATTCCCGCCATCAATGCCCTTATAGGACGGCTTGAGAAAGTTCTTTTCCAGAGCAGCCGCAGGGAACATAATTCCAGGCTTCTTAGTAGGATGGTTCAGCGTATTGAATATCCGATCCCAAAATCCTTGAATGCCGTAGTTTCCCTTAAAGCGAGAGTGGTGGAGATCGTGAAAATCTGAGTCAATGAAAAATATTGACAGAGAGCTGTGACCTTCTAAATTGTAAGCATTCCCGATCGCAGTCCAGGCGCACAATTGAGTAATATCGTATCCGAATACAAAAACAGGCAAAACGTCCGCAATGGTGACAATGGCATATTCAAGCAGGCTTTTATGACCGGCTACAAAACTGGATGAATCCAAGAATTCGTGATGTTTGAGATGTATTTCCTGCAAGAACTTTTTGTGAAAGAGCCTATGGGTAACATAAAAGCAGAAATCCGCCGCCATTATTCTCGCGAAGAATCATCCAAAATTTAAGAGCCAGCTATTTCCCCGATGAACTTCGGGAGCTAGGTACAGAATAATCGCTGCTGCTACTAAACTTTTAATTTCTCCGACCAGAATTCCTTGAGCAGTAAATTCAGGGAACGGTTGTTCTTTCACTTTCTTGACTCGGACATTGAATCTTTGCCGCCAAATCTCGTTGTTCTCAATAACTTTTTCAATAACAATACCGAGGCTGTAGAATGAAAGTGACCCTACCAGCCAGTACAGCAAAACCTCGGCGGTAAAGCCGAGATGGAATTTATTTGAGAGCCAATAAATTAACTGCTGGACTAGGGTACAAGCAACAGCTACTTTGATAAAAAACTCTATTTCAAAAAATAAATTAAATAGTTTGACTGTTAGTTTATCCTGAGAAATTACAGTTTTTTCAGGGCAATTATTGAGTAGGTTCGGGGGCTGAGAACCTGGACTGAGCATTGTTTTGTTTTTCACGTTTAGTTATCTGGACACCAGGATAAATCCATCTAGTTTAGGAAGAACAATTAATCGCTAAAAGCCTTAATATACCGTTCCTAATAACTGACATTAAGGACAAAAACTTCTCACCAATAAATTCTTATTGAGAATGCTGTCATATCTAAATTCCACTTTAAGGAGAACTAGAGGTTTCAAATATTCTCTGGTAAGTAGATGCATTTACCCTGCGTTCGCACCTTGGTGATTGAATTTACCAATCACGAAGTCAAGCAATATAATATTGTCCATCTTTTAAAAAATCTCATGTTTGCTCCACTTCGTCAACCTGCTTTTTTCAATAATTTTAAGGTTGAGCAAGGGGGCTACGGGATTGTGTGGAATGAAGATATTGATTTGAGTGAGTATGAGCTTTGGAAAAATGGCATAACAGTGGCAGAAAGCGTAGGCGTAGCCCGTCGTAGACATTCCTCAGTTAAGCTGTAGGATGGCAACTGGGTTTTTCTATTATTCGTAAGTGCGATCGGCTTCGCTGCGGCCGTTGGCAATCGCACTAAAAAATAGGATCGGCATTCTGTAAATAAAAGGCGATCGCACTTCTCCCTACAAAAAAGGCGATCGCCCTTCTCCCTACAAAAAAGGCGATCGCACTTTCAAATCCCCAAAGCGATCGCACTCCCGTAAATAAATCAAACAAAAAGCGATGTCTACGACGGGCTACGCCTACGCATTACACGATCCGCGATCGCCATAAAACTTAGGGTGAGTTAGCAACAGCCTAACCCACCCAATTTAATGATAATGATACCGATGGTGCGTTAACGAAGTGTAACGCACCCTACAAGATCGGGCGATCGCACTTCCACAAGTTGAAGTTGTGGTATTCTTAAGAATCCCATGATCCGTAATTATCCAACAACACTCTTGTTCTTTTACAACATGGTTTGTAATGTCATCCTATAGGTTATTCCTGCCGCCTGCCCTGTGTTGCCGAACAAGAATGTGCCGTTTGCAGGCGAACACTGACGCGCTGCGGTATCTGATGGGTTTAAAACACCAGCTAACCCTCCCGCAAATCCCTCGCCCCCAGCGGGAGACTGGGAATGTCCTCGCTTAGGCTCTGCCTCTACTTTTCATGCTTTGGCGCGATCACCTTTCTAAATTCCCCAAAGCGATCCCCTCCTCCCTACAAAAAAAAGATGGAAGTCATCACGCTGAATGCCCTAACCAACGGGCTAAACTAAGGACATTTTGACCTATGACAAGTGGGTTTCTGGGCTGGGTAACCGTGTCGATCGTCATGGTATTGTCAGCATTGAAAGTCACAGTATTAGTCACCCTATCGCTGCTGGGAACGTAGAATGGCCACAACCCTTTTGACGTATTGCTGAGAATGGTTTGTTGATCCGTTTCGCAGTAGATTGCATTGGACGTGACAGTAGCATTAACCTCGTCCACCACCACCAGCGCAGCGATAAAGTGATTCAAGCTACCATCTGAACCAAAGAATTCCTCCCAAGTTGGATTCGGGTTTGGTGGCCACGGCGGTGTCTGTTTATTACTGTATGCCATGTTCAGCAACGACGAATTGTACCAAGATCCGGGTGTTGAAGTCCAAACCGCTTGTGCATTGAAACTGGTGTTGACAGTGACTTGGCTTGCAGCAAACCTGCGGGTCAGCCGAGAGTCGCTACTGCTGCCGAACCACAGACCATTAAAGCCGAAATTGACACCACCCGTCCAAGTATTCTGAACATTATCTGTACCTGAGACCTGGGAACTGTCGAATAAGAAAGATACGCTTGGCGAATTGGCAAGAATATTCAACAGAGAAGCATAGTTACCATCGAAGTCCGGTGGTCTTGCGTTTATGCCTTGATAGGGCAACAGTGCTTGTTGAGCTGCCTGGATAAGTACCATCTGTGATAGAGCTGCTGCTCCTTGATTTGCAACCGACGGAGCGTGTCTCATTGCCCAATTCCGGAACACCGTGGGGATATCGTTCGGTGGAGGGGGCGGATTTTGCTCGTCCAGGAAGCTTAACCAAGCTTTATAGTTTTGCTCACCTATGATCTGCTCGAACGCGCTCTCTGGAAATTCGATCTGGCTAACAAGAGCTACATATTCATTAAAGAAGAGGGTATCACTGTAAACACAACGGTTGAAGGTAAGTGACGCAGGCGGAATAACATTCTGATAAGACCACAACCCAATATCATTTGATGGGGCTATCGGTGGTGACGGCTGACTGATCTGGAACATATCACTAGCAACTCCTAACACCTTTATCAGAAAGTTGTACCAGTGATTTTGTAAGATAGTCATTGGGTCGGACATCTCGTTCTGCAACATAAATTATCCCTATCAGATTACAAAAAGTAAAAAAATGCGGTTCTTCAGTTTGGACATTACACAAGACATAAACCTTGTACAAATACTATACTACATCGTGAAGCACGAAAAATGTAGTTCAAAATCATTGAAAGTATTATCTTCTGTATGAAGCTTAATTTCTAAAAATGGCAAGTTTTATGTTTCTACAGAGTAGTTTGACCACTCTGTCGAAACATAATAATACCTTCAAAAGGTATTACATCCCGATATCTATTAACAACTCGTCAATACTGTATTTGAAAGACAAATCAACAGTCTAAAGATAGCAGAACCCTACAGAAGCTATCACTTGAACACTAGAACACTTATTCGTTAACGGCAGCATACATCATACACAAACTCTGTTGAGGCATGCGTCATACATAAACTGTGCCGAGCTTACTGAGTGACCGACAAAATCGCTAACAGGTAAAACGTTGATTCCAATAACGATAGGAACTCCCGGATTGCTGTTGATGTGAACCGTCATTTTACCGTTGTTATCGAATTTAGTGCTTGTACTAGATCCGCTGCCGCTATTACTGGTGTAGAACGGCCACATACCCGCTCCCGAGTTTTGGGAAATGGCATTCTGGTCGCTTGTGCTAAAACTAGCCTGGGACGTGACTTCAATATTCATTGTGTCTACAACAATAAGTTGCACCGCAAAGCGTTGTAGATTACCCCTGTCACCAAATGTGTTCTGCCAGTTGATCGATGAACTAGAATTCCATGGATTGCCAGTCCTGTTGCTGTATCCTAATCCCATTGCGGCAGAACTGTACCACTGTCCAGCAGTTGCTAAGAAGGGTAATACGTGGGCAAACGAAGCATTAACTGTGACACCATTTGAGGCAAACTGCTGACTGATCGATGAAGTGGAACTACTGCCCGACCACAGACCAAAGAATCCAGAATTGCTGCTGTTCGTCCAAGACTTAGACACGTCAGAAGACATATTGCTGCTAGATAGGTCGAACGAACGACTGGGCGCAGTGGGAAGCATTTGTACCAGTGTGTTATAGTCAGGAATCCAATCTGGTGGTTTAGGCACCAAATTCTCATCCATATACAACGAAGTTACTGTAGTCTGTGCAGCAATAATAGGGTCGAGGAAGTCAGCTGCCATAGCAGAAGCTCCAGAACTTGCGACTGCGGAGTGACCATAGCGCATCGCCCAATTGCGGAAAGCTTGCGGGAACTGATTCAAAGGGAAAGTTCTATCCAAAGCAACTCTCGAGTAAGCCAACCATTCGGCAGAAATCGTTGGCCCAACTACTTGATCAAATTGGGGTGGCGTTGCTGGCACTAAAGCACTAAGGAAAGCAGTATAGTTGCTAAAGAACTGATTGCCGGCGCTTTGAATGTAGTTTTGAGTCAGCGACAAGGGCGGAATGTTGTTGAAGTAGTTCCAGAGCAACCGATCCGCCTGAGGTCCCGAAGCAAGAGGAGGCGATGGTTGAACGACTTGAAAGGGATCTCCAATCCTGAAACCTAGCCCCTGCATTAGGGCGTTGTAGAAACCATTCTGTAGGTCTAGAAATGCGTCATTACTCATTGGGACTTAACTCCTTATAATTATCATCCGTGACAGATCAATTTTGATTGGATGTCACAATTTACAGTAGTGGTTTTTTCTTCCCACATCCTTTAGACGTTTCCCACCCCCAATTTCGGAATTTTTCGACTTACACTCATTTTTTCTCCCCCAAAATCCACCCTCAACCCCCAGAACCCTTATACCTCCTATCTTTCAGCCGCCGTATATTTTTTTCAACTTCCCCACGAGTCGGATACAACAACTCCTGACGCAAAGCACTCTCATAAGCCTCTATCGCTCCCAACTTATCCCCCAACCCCACCAAGGCTCTCCCTAACCAGTAATCAGCCATAGTCGGATTAAATGCCCTCAATTTCTGACTTCCCTCACAAGCTGCTTCCCACCATCCCTTACTAGCCCCATCATCCCTCAGCTCTCGGTAACTCTCCCCTAGCCACACTGCCGCAGGTACTGATTGCAGATAACTTTCTCCTGGTAAAATATGCCATCCTTTCTCCAACGCCTCTACTGCTTCCTGATGTTTTCCAGCCAAAGCCAACACCCTGCCATGACAAAACCAAGCATCGGCTAACTGAGGCTGTAGTTTTGTCCCCTCTTCAGAAACCTGACACCCCCTTTCAACCTCTTTCAAGGATTCCACCAAGACTCGCCCCGCAGTCGCCCAAACACTCCAGCGTTGAGGAAACCGCTCAAGCATCTCTTCCACTATGGAAGCAAGATTCATCTTACTCTCCCCTCCTCTAACTCCCCCCTCATCACCTCTAACTCCCCTCTCATCACCTCTAACTCCCCTCTCATCACCTCTAACTCCCCTCTCATCACCTCTAACTTCCCTCCCTTCTCCTCTAACTCCCCTCTCCGCACTTCGTGCCGCTTCGCTAACGCAGGAGAGGGGCAGGGGGAGAGGTTGCACCGACAAAATCTCACACAAACCCCGATAAATTTCACACTCATCAGGATACAGATGATAAGCTTTCCCCATCATTTCCGCCGCCTTGTCATATTCCCCCGTCTCAAACAAGCAGCGCCCATAGTAATACCAACCATGAGGATTATTCGGGTGTTGTGCGGTAAACTCTGCTAACACCTCCAAACCTTCCTTCCAATCTCCTCGAAAGATGTGATAATATGCCAGAGATTTGTGAGCCTCAGCCCCATGAGGATACTGTCGCAGAGCAGAGGTAATTATCTTTTTCGTCTCCTTCCCCTCCTTCCCAGATATCAATCTCATCGCGCAACGCTCATTCAACTGTCGTTGAAGTACCCGGAAATCATCAGCAGCTAAGACGATTAATTTATGCAACCGTCGCTGTGCTTCCTGAAGATTCCCCACCGCCATTAGGGCATCATAGCTATGAATTAAGGCGACAATATCATCAGGGTTAAGTGACAAAATCATCTCAAAGGCTCCTAAAGCCCCAACAGGATTCTCTCTCCCCATCTGCAATTGTCCCAAAACCAGCCAGTTAGCTACGTTATCTGGTTGTAGGTTAGCCGCAGTTTCCAACGCAGTGATGGCTTTTTTACTGTCACCTCGACAAATTGCGATCGCGCCGTTGATATATTGTCCTATCCCTTCATTGTCGCATAATGGTAAGGCACTCTGATAAACTGCGATCGCCTCAGCTTCCCTTCCCATTAGCTGCAAGAGTTTCCCCAATTTTAACAACACATCTATTAATTGAGGTTGCCGCTCAATGACTTGGCGATACTCCTCAACCGCCCGCTCCCAGTTACCAATTACTGACAGGAGATTAGCTAATTCCAAGCGTTTCTTCCAGCCCGAGGGATACTGCTCCACATACTGACTTAATGCGTTCAGCTTCTGCTCTTGTCTCGTTAGCTTTTTTTCTAAGACTAGATGAACATTCAACTCCACCCCAGAGCAGTGGGTGACTGGTACCAAGCAGGAAAAATTGTTTCCAGACATATTGCGCTTACTTGATAATTAAGAGAACAATCAAAGCGCCCCTTTTGTTGGGGGAATGGAGCTATTTTTTGGTAAATCGCGATTATTTCATCTGAGTGAAAGCTTTCCACCCCGGGAGAGCCCTTTTTGTCCGGTGACTCGGAGGAATTTAACAGAGAATTGTCCAACCCTGACAAATACTTTGTCAAACGCTTTTGCAGAATTTTTCGCGCTTGTGAAATACGTTTGCGAAGGTTTTCGTAGGATACACCTAGCTTTTGTACTATTTCCAGATAGGATTTTTCCGCAATGAAGTGTAGGATAAAAGGTTCGCGCAGTTTGGGCGGCAAATCCTCAATAGCGCGTTGGATTATCATTGCTAATTCGCAGTGTAAAGCGACAGTTTCAGGACTATGGGAGAGAAAAACCAGTCCCTCTTCCCCTTTTTCAATTATTACTTCCAAACTCTCAACCCGATCGCCCAACCTCTTATTTTCTCGATGTATATCCATACAGAGGTTATAAGTCAGTCGGGTCAACCAAGCTTTAAAATTAGTGATGACACCAGTAGAATCTTGACTCTTCTCAAAGGCTTTGAGCATCGCTCGACTGAGTACCTCTTCGGCATTAGTCGCGTTTCCGTCCATCCACTTCAAACAGCAACGGTAAAGATAATCTCGGTGCTGGTTCCATTGTTGCCAAAAATTTGTGCTTGTATCTGACGAGCGATCCGACTGCTTTGAAATGCTAGATAATTGAGAACCTAATTTCATTTCTAATGCCTAAACTCTGGCTGTAAGTTTCAAGTAATCTTGGAGGTTGTGGTTGACAGTCACACCGCGATCGTTCTATCAAAGCTGCTGAACACCAGGGTCTAGGAAAATACCCTACCTAAATATTAGTAATACTTACCCAAATTTTACACTCAAATTGACTGGTAAATAGGCGTGAGTCAACCGTATTGTGCAACCAAATGTAAAATCATACAAACTCTTGCTGTTGCTTTTTTTAATGAATTTTGCCTGCAAGCCATACCTGTAGAACCCGTCCAATATGTAGTTTGCTAGTAAGTCAAGTACGAATGCCGATGCGAATTGCATCTCCATCTTGGCATTTCGTACTTGATTTACCTGCTGCCAGCTACGGCTCTCTGCCCTGATTCAACAATCCGTACTCTGGATTGGTGAGAAATCAAGAAAAAGAACAAACCGCCCAGGCTTTTAATCCTAATGCGCGCGCATCTGTGGAGCGCTGGACTGCATTACATTTTCGACTCGGAAATCACCGGCATTATATTTTCGACTTGGAAATCATCGGGATTTTCGTCAATCACCTGGTTGACTGTATCGCGCAATAATTTTTCTAGCACGTCAATAAACGAACCGCTGGCGGTTTCTGTAACCCAGGGGTCCATCACTACAGAACGCAAAACGGTGATGGGCATGTCTGATGAGCCATCTACTCCCAAACGTTGTTTGTAGGTTTTGATGAATTCTGTCCCGTAGGACTTTTCGTAGAAATCCGTCGTGCTCACAATCAGATCGTAAGCAGAGATATCAGTCTCCGGTTTGATGCTCAGCTTCTCGTAAATTTTTTGGTTGAGTAAGTTTGCCTTCTCTAAATTGTTGTTGACTTTGCCCGATGGAGTCTTGAAGTTGAAAGCATAGACCAAGATATTTTGGTCGGGTCCAATTTCTTTCAGGAGGGCCATTGCGTCTGGGTTATTTTGGATCTCCTCATTAGTTTTGCCATCAATCAAATCCCCAACTTGTTGTTCGGTAACACCGTCTGGGAGAGCGGATAGAGGAACCACGATGAAACGATCTTCGGGCTTGTTCATGCACATTAGCCGCGCGTAAAACTTGTCGCAACTGTACAAAGCCTGACCCAAGAGTTTGCCGTAGCCGCTTTTTGTGGGTCGAATTACTCGATGGCTCAAGTATACTGAAGCACAAGCAGCCCCCGGTTTAGAACCCTCTATACCGTAAATACCTGTTGTTGGTTCAGCATCGCCGTGAAATATATAAGGCGCAGCAAAGGTAACTAGAGAGCGCATGGCTGAATTGCGGTAGCAAAGTGCTCCTGCCGGATACGGGATGTAACCTGCTTTATGAGGATCGACGGTGATAGAATCAGTCTCGCCGAGCGCTTCAAATTGGGTGGTTACGTAGGCACTTAACGGTGAAATTGGTGGGGGAGCGGAGCGAAAGAGTAGGGGTTCGATTTCAAAGTCATCGCGCAATATAGATGCAAAATAGCCTCCCCAAGCTGCATCAGCATGAACTGTAAATTCTAAACCTTGTTTGCGATATTCGTCCCGCAGATTGAGAATCTCCCGCAGCGGGTCAACTGCACCTTCTTCAGTGCTTCCCATAACCGCAACTACTGTGTACACCGGTCTTTTTTCTACCAAGCATTTATCGAGGTGAGCGCGCAGAACATCTATCTTCATTCGACCGTTCGCATCCACATCAACGTCTTGCATGTGAGACGCTCCCATGCCTAACAGTGCTGCTGCTTTGGGGAAAGAGTAGTGCTTGCTGCCCGGTACAAAAAACAAAGGTTCTGGCACATCGCTCAGGAAATCTTTAGCAAATTTTTGTATTCCCAAATCTTGCAGCGAATATTTTGACACAGCATCTGAGAGGACAGTCGGATAGATACCATACTCCGATTCTAGACGGGCGGGCAATCCTAGAATGTCATCGGCTTTTAGGTTGAGCAGTTGCCAAACAGTTAGTTCAATTAAAGGCTTCACCACCAAAATACCGCCGTCGTAAAAAGAAACCTCGATATTTTTTGCTTCTTCCAAGTCGTTGATTACAGCTTGTTGCAAAGCAATGGGATAGAACTTGAGATTTCTAGCTGACCATAGAGCCTCTATATTGGCAACTGTACCCCCACAAGTTATGTGTCCCCAGGGAGCAATCTCTTCCTCATTTTCCGGGATTTTGTATCCCAGCATGAGGCACAAATCGTTACCGACGATAATTTCCAGGTAGGTCGTTGCTGTTGATGCTTCAAATGCTACGTTATTGGGGTTGTAGAGCATCGCCGCGAAGTAACCAACCACGCTCGGCATTGTCAAATCCCAGTTCATGTGCCCTTGATAGCGCATGCTGAAGAAAGGAACTGACTTTTTGAGAAACTCCAACAATGAGTGATAGCCCTCATTGAAATTCTCCATTGCCTGTAAATATTCTGGAGACTGCTTAATTTCCTCTGTAATGTGCTCGGGATCTTTTGGGTGATAATTTTTTCTCCAGTCAGCCTGGTCGCGAATTGCTTCTACAATTAAAGTCTCCAGCACGCCAGCATTTTCTCCCTTTGGCCCCATAAACCAGGCTTCAAGGGAGCGCGTTCCTGACGTGCTGTCCAGTTTTGGAAGGTTGGAAGAACGGGAAAGTTCTTGCAGGTTGCGGCGGGCTTTTTCAAAGCCTTGACTTTGAGTGTCTCTTGGAGTATTCATCAAACAATAATTCCTGTGTTGTTAGGTTCGCGCCATAAATCATGCTGTTGTTTCTCTATTGGTACAGTACCGATAGAGAGTTTTGAACGAGAGCGGCTGTTAACACCAATAGTTGCGCTCATTCAAGCCTGTCACTGAGGCAAAATCTTTGCTAGTTGCATTTCATTTGGTTTTAATCGCATTTAGTCCCGACGGAAGTTTAACTTCAGTCGATACATTTTCCTGCGTGTCAATAGAGCCGCAAAAACCAAAGGTTCGGTAGTTTGCTCGGTCTGACTTGTTTTATCCGCTTGTACGGTATTAAAATACCTGTATAGCAGTATAAGTAATAAATTTTACGTTTGTCAAGTTAAAATTTCGCTGCGGATATCATATGTAGCCAATACAAATGATTTATGCAAGTTTTGCAGCAACTCTCATTTGCAGGAACCTTGGAATCGATTAGGTAAAGGCTCTTAACACTTCTGCGCTACCAACAGGCTTCAATTTTTATGTGCAACTGATATATTGCCTTTCGCGCGCCTGCATCATCTCGAATGCAGTTGAGGGGAGTAGCGCTTCGGGGCGGGTTTTGAGGTCTTAAATGTTACACGCGTACAAAAAGCTCGAAATTTTGACAGTGTATGTTTCCCAATTTTGTGGGCTTTCTGGTTTTTATAGCTATCGATCGCCCTCACTTTCCTTCCACTTCCACCTGCAACTGATACACACTCAAACTGGGATGTTCGCCAAGTAGCCGCCAGCAATATCCCTCAGCAGTTGGGGTGGGTCGCGTTCCTTGGCTATAGAGGAATATTGGCTCGTTTCTCATCAATGCGGTGAATATCTGCCGCTCCCTGTCTTTGCCATCATCCCAGATGAGGTGAGCTTTGCCGAAATAGCCAACACCCATCAAACTAGCGAACAACCATTCCATGAGAGCTAGCTGCTGTTCCTGAGTTAACGCGGGTTGACCGCAAGTATCGATTTCGGGTGGCTGGGATTTGGGTTTGAGGGAGGCGATGAGGGCGGTGGCGAGGTTGAGGTACTTTTTCATTTCTTAGTTGGCGTAGGTTTTCACCTGAATCGGTACGACAAGGGGTGTTTTGTTAGCGGCATCAATTCGATACGTTATTCCAGCCATTTCACTTCCCGAACGGCTGTCCCCAATACTGCCAACACTCTTTGTTAAAAGGAGATTTCCACTTGTAAATCAGCTCTGATTCCAATTGCAACCGCTGTTTGCGATTACCGGGCGCTCCGTACCAAAATGCAATACTTACAGCGACATTGAGGGAATAGCTGCGGTGCAATCCGATGTAATTTTCAATGTATTTATGACAATCGTGGCTCATCCACCGCTGTTTTGGAGTGCGTTGCGTTTCTCCGACGTACAGCAGCAGCGGGAGCGCGTTATCGATAACGAAGTAGAGGCAAGTGCGATCGCCCGAATCGGGTCGATCGCAAAATGAAAGGTTTTGATACTCCCCAGGGCTAAAGCCACGGAGATTCTTGAATGAATCGGAAAACTCTCAAAGGCGTTATCAAATCACCTCTATTCGCTCAAAACAACTACCCGTACAAAAGGTATTGCAATTGCGCTTACTTTAAATTGTGTTTGCTTGTCAGTATCCATCACATTTGCCAGATAGGTACGCAACACACATTCTGCCATTACTTGTCAGTTATACAGGCTTATTACATGAATGGTAGTGGTGGCTCACTGCGCCGGGATTTCTCCGATACAAGACAAGTTTCAACACGTAGATGGGTTTTTTACTTACAATCTAATTATAACAAATCTTTAGATCCATTATGTAAATAAATATTAAAGGCGGTTGAAACCGCTGCCGACTTCCTCCTCATGTCTAAAGCCAGAGGCACGCCGGGCTCGTTTTTCGGTGAAGTTGCAGGGTAAAAGGGTCGAGGGTATCGGAGTAGCAAGGATTGGGAGTTAACTCGAATAAAGTTCCATGCTGCGGTTGCGGGCGTGCTAGCAAATTGCTGACACTCGAAAATTCGGTTTTTCCAAGAATGTAGGGCATCAGCGCTCATCGCCAATTTAGATGCCCGACTCGGATAGTTGGAGTTGAATTTGGGGAAAAGTTCGAGTTGTTTCACAAGTTTGGAAAGATTCGGATTACATTAACTTTTCCATTTCAACAGCAGCCAAACGAGCTTGAAGTACCAACAAGTTTATCGGATCTATGGCGATACGAAAAGTCATTACTTTCAAGTTTTGGGGGACGTATTTACTCAACCGACTCTCTACTTGACTCGAACAGACTATCAAATCAAATTGATCCAGGTCGCATTTATTATTTTGAACGGTTTCGAGGGTAACGGCTTCTGACTCTACGTGATGCACGTTGTACTCGATTATCTCCTTCATCGCTTCGCTGCTAATTTGTTCTTTACATACGAATAACAGCTTGGCATTGCGGGGCAGCGGTGAAATACAGCTTAGCAATTGCATATCCGGTTGCACGTCAATTCCGATTACTTCTTTGTTGGGATCTGCCAGCTTCGCTACATCCCACAAGTTTTTAATAGTTGTTACCACCAAATCTGCCGCCAACAACTGTTGAACTGATTCTGCTTCCTTATTTTTTAACGTGTTCCAATCAATTGATACTAAAGCTAACCCGGTTGCAGATTGAATGCTGCTGCCAATATCGATACTATCTGGGAAAAAATTCACAAATGCTACGTTGATTTGATGGCGATCGACAAGGACTGCTTGAGCGTAAGCTGCTGCTGAAAACTCCGACACGCTCAGCCCACTTTGAGATGCAGAGCGAAAAGCTTGACCGAGCAAGTCGTAGAAACTTTTCCGGGCTATTATTTGTTTCACAGACTGGGAATCGGCGATAAAAGTTCCTTTGCCCCGCAGACCTATCAAATATCCTGAATTAATCAGTTCGTTGTACACCAAGGCTACAGTATTGTGGTTGACTCCTAAATGCTTTGCTAAATGAACGCCCGGTGGTAGTGGCTGGTTCGGCTTGAGACTGCCCCGCACGATCAATAGCTTAATCTGCTCGGTAATTTGAGCGGCAATTGTTAGAGGCGCTCCAGTATCCACAACAATAGGGAGTAAAACCGGGTCTTTCATGTAAGCTGGCATATTTGTGACTATTTTAGTAATTAATCTTTTTGACATTCAAGCAATTTCTAAAATTCAGTACGAAAAGCGCCCTCTCTCTTAAAATGTATGTTTGCACTCCGCTTTTTGTGGGTACTTTTCTATCCATTAATTAAGTTTACATATCCACAGACGCCCGGCGTATTCCCCATCAGCCCACAACGGTTTAGAATAGCGTTCGATTGTGCGGCCGTCCCTCAGTTGAACTTTTTCGTGACATTCTAGCTGAGTCTGCTTGTAAATTTCTGTTATGTTCTTGAGAAAAACTTGGGGATTGTCGAATTGTTCGGCAACAAACTGCAACGCTAGGCGATCGGATAGCGACCTGATAATAAATTCGGGTAGGTTCCAGATTTTTAAGAAACTGGGAGTCAGCCCTGAAATTTGTCTCTGGCTGTTTACTAACAAAATTCCAGAGTTTGCATCTTGATTTTTTAACTGGTCTGAAATTGGCAACATTCTCCAATATTTAATTTTCTTATCACACTTTTAAAACTGTAGAAGGACAGTTTTACCTACTTACAATACATCCTACCACAACTGAAACACGAAAGTTCCCAGATAACACTGGTTGACTGGTACTACGGGTCGCTCCTGGCTATCCGGTGATTGATATAGCTTATGTGTCTCAGGGTAAGGATTTCAGCGATTTCATCGCCAAATCTTTGTGCTTTTCGATACAGTAGACCTCTCCCATAATTCCAATCCCTTCCCCCGCTTGGTTTTGGGAACCCGGCCCCCTAAAGGGCCCAGGGCTGTTTCATTCTCTTGTAGGGGCGGTGCCAAGAGTGCCCGCCCGATGTCTGAAACACCTACAAAATCGTGGAGGGGGAGGGTAGGCACGGGGGCACTACCCCTACAAAACGATGATTCGTCTGAGAATGAAACAGCCCTGCTCAAGGGCCTGGCTGCCAAAACCAACGCTTCAATAAGGGTTTCAACGGTCGAGCGATAAAAACTGCCCGGTTTCATGATCTAAATTTTACTGTTTTTTTTCAGCTTGTAGGGACTTTTATTGACACATAACGATCGCACCTATTCGCCATCTTACTAATCCACATACCACCAAAATTTTTCGATTTTCAGCGAAATCTTTCCGATGCTACTCTCCAGATTTTTAGTAATCTAATTAGATGTTCGACAAAGATTCTTTTTTGAGCCTTTGATTTATTGGCTCTTTTTGACGAGCATACAGATTTTCGGCATTTGTAATTAGTTGTATTAATTGGTCGTAGTCTATGCCCAACATTCTTTGAGTCTCGGATGGATGCTTTTCAAGATATTCTCGAAGCTGGCTCATGTTGAGAGGGGGTAAAATTTAATTATACTTTAAGAGCGATCGATCAACTATTTCTTTTTGGGAGAGGTCTTTTGAAGACCCAGTTTTTTCAAGACAATTATTGAGTGGGTTCGGGGGCTGAAAATTTGGTTCAAGCATTAGAATAACTTAGTATTTTTTGAGGTAAGCGAGCTAGATAATTTTTGTATTCAGTATTTCATCCTCCTATTCGCGTCATTCTATTTTATTTGCTGTACGACTAGCACTCATCAAACTGGCGAACAACCATTCCATCAAAGCTTGCTCCTCGGGGGCGGCGAGTGCGGGTTGGCAGTAGCTGTCGATTTCGGGTAATTGGGATTTGTGTTTGAGAGAAGCGATGAAGGCGGTGGCGAGGTTGAGGTACTTTTTCACGGTGGCGGAGATGCGTCTGTTTGTGAACGTGCGATCGCACAGCGACTCAGAAATGCAGCATAATTGCAGTTGCCCTCAATCACCTTTTTTGGGGTCAGTATTGCAGGAACAAAGCAATTGATTGCGGGCTGGTATCGCAGCTTTGCTGCTTCTGTTCCAAAAAGCGATCGCCCCTAACAACGGCAAATTGCAGGAAGCGACCGCTCTCTGAAATTTAGTAGAGGTGCGGCCGTTGACTTTAGAAGCATTTTCCCAGAAACTGCGGTATCGGACTCGCTTAAGAAAATACCGCTTAGCACGCGCTTGCAGATTGAGTCAATGAAAAGTCAGACCAGCACGCACACAACTCAACTTCTCAGCTTACGTTATTTAAACCAGGCATAGGTCATTTTCAGTAACGTACTCAGAACGCTCTTGAGATTTCATCACGTGCGTTAAGTATTCATACTGGGATGGCAAAGTAGCACTCAGGTGACGTGCTTTTTGCTCGATCGCGTTGAACCGGGCTAATGCTTTCTCGTCATCAATATGATCTAAAAGCGGCAAACTGCCTTCAGGTTTATGATTGAGTCCGAGCAGCATTACGGAGTAAGAGTAAGTTTCAAACCCGTGAAAATTTGGATTGATATTCTTTTTATTGGGCAGCCTTTTTTTCCACAAGTTAAACCTCTCACGCAGTTCCTCTGATACCTTAATTTCGTGCTTTGTTGCTTGCCAAAACGGCGTGTCTGCTCGATCGCTAGCGTAATAATGAAGTGTCAAAAAGTCGCGAACGCCATCAATACAATTAGCAATAGCTCTATTGTAGTTTCGGATCAGCTCGTCGCTAAATGACTTGCCTGGAAAGTGGTTGACTAGCTCTTCAATTCCATGCTGGATAAAAAATATCCCGGTAGACTCTAACGGTTCGACAAACCCACTGGACAAACCGATGGCTACACAGTTCTTCACCCATGAATTCCTGTTGCGCCCGATTCTCATTTTGATGTGCGATGCTTTGCAGTTATTAGAAGCTTCTCCCAAATGCTGGCGGAACTCTTGCTCTGCTTCCTCTTTGGAGATAAACGCACTCGAATAAACGTACCCCGTACCTGTTCTTCCGTAAAGAGGTATGTTCCAAATCCAGCCAGAACTCTGTGCGGTTGCGGTTGTATAAGGAGCGATCCCATTTTTCTTGATATCAGTCGGTACTTGCATGGCAATTGCGCTGTCGCAAAGCAGCGATTCTGAAAAAGAAATAAACGGTTCATCAAGAGCTTTATTGATTAGCAAGCCGCGAAAACCCGTACAATCTACGAACAAGTCTCCGCTGAGACTGCCATGTTTTTCGGTATGGATGCAATCTATGCTTCCGTCCTCTGTTAACTTTACATCTACCACATCATCAACAATCTGCCGGACACCCCTTTGTGTAGAATAATCTTTCAAAAACCTAGCAATTAAATTCGCATCAAAATGATAAGCGTAGGGATACTGTCCTTCTGCATCGGCAAGCGTTACAAGTCTCTTTTGAGATAAATGATCGTCTGAAAATAAATGTTGCACTCTTTCGTCAAAGACTTTGCCATCTAAGTATCTGGGAGACTTTTGGGCATCGCACAGCGTAGGTGTCATGAAACAAGAATAGTCAAATGGTACGCTGGAACTTTTTAGTTTAAGCCACCATTCAGAGATACTGAACCCATCTATGAAATCAAATTTTTCAAAAGTGTGGTAGAAATGCCTTCTGTCTGAATTCCAATCAACAAATTTAATTGCCATTTTATAAGTGGCATTACACTTTGGCATCCATTCATACTCTTGCAAGCCCAGAAAATCGAAAAATGATTTGATGCTGCTAAAAGTTGCCTCACCTACTCCTACTGTTGTGATGTTAGAAGATTCTACTAGGGTAATCCGAACATTTTTATCCAGAGCTTTGCTCAAATAAGCGGCTGTCATCCAACCTGCTGATCCACCACCAACAATTACAACATTTACTGTATTTGATGACATTAGATAGTACCTCCTAAAGAATATGGTCAATATGAATTGCCGTCATTAAACTGAACTAAAAAGGCACACATTTTTTTGCCTGCCTTTTGCGATTAGATAGCTCGCAAGAAAACAGTAATGCTTTTACCAAAGGTACAAGAAAGTGGCATTGTTTTAATAGAGCTATTAAACGTGAGTTCGGGTTAAGCAGAACAAAGCAAGTTCTTATCCATGGCGATTCCTGGCTTTTTGGGTTGATGGCAATAAGCAATCAACCCACAGAGAATATTGATAAAATGGATGCTTTTCAAGATATTCTCGAAGTTAGCTCATGTTGAGAGGGGGTAAAATTTCATTATAATTTAAGAGCGATCGGTCAACCATTTATTTTTGGAATATGTCTAAAAAAGGGCAAATATAAACTATTGATTTTGGCTCATCAAATATGAATTTGTCAGGTTCGCGACTTTTCCAGACTCTCCCTACATATTGTTCTTCAAACCATTGCGACTGAGAAGATATCTCTAACAGCCGACCGCATTTAAATTTAATAATTGCATAAATATTCAATTCCGGCTTTTGGTATACTTCTGTTATTTGTTTAACAAATTTTTGAGGTTCTTCTAAATAGTGAGAAACTAACTCTAAACCTTGGGACTCGTTCTGTGAGTCTATAACGTATTTTGGGACACTCCACAACTCTACAAAATTTTGATTTATACTCACTATTCTTCTGTTATTATCGACTACAAGAATTCCCGTATTAGATTGACTTTTCCCTTGATATAATTTGCTCATAATTGTGATGTTTGGGTATTTTTGATGAAGCATACCTAAAGCAAGTCTAACAGAGTTGGGAAGCAACTTGCTCTGGTTGCACGATCAGCCCATAAAATAGGTAGGTCGGTACGAATAAACTTCGCTGTGTCAGGACAGACGCAGAACTGACACTTTCACAAAGGCCTGGGATCGGTTTTCCGATCGGTACGTCTCTAATCGCCAATTAATTGGACAAACGTGGACTCAGCATACAAAATAAAACCAAGACGCCTCAAAAGCGGTCATTCTTTTTGGCATACCTGCTGGCATTACAGGACAGAGGCTATTGATACTGTTCGATGAAGACCCGCCTCAATGGGGCGTTTCTTAGGGATAAATCCCCCTCGGATTTCTCCGGTAATGTTTTCCTCGTCAATGTTAGTGGGGCTTGTCGTGCCGGAGACACTTCCTTAGCTAAATAGAGATGTTTAATCTCCGGCGACATAGCTATGGGCTGGAAAGCACCCATAGGTGTCGTGACCTTACTAACGTAGCCTGGTTAGAGACTTAGACTGGCTATCTTGTCCACTTTTGTCCAGTGTTTAGCGGATAGCAACGCTTACGTGTCTGGCAATGAGAGAAAAAAGAATAGAACACGGTAGGGCCACTCAAGGGGCATTAGTCTACTTGACTGGTTTTAGTATACTGCTTTATTATTATAATATACTGGCGCTTAACAAATTTCGCCCCCTAAAGGCACCAAATCTAGTCAAAGTAAAATTATACGGCAGGAGTGGATCTATGCAGTGGCTGTTAAGTTTGGCAGAAGAATATCGGAATCTCCTCCGAAATGGACATTTTTACGAAACCTTGGCAGTGACTTCAACGCCAGAGGAGATTAGAGGTTGGATTCGCCAGTTATATCACCTATCCCGCGATTTTACCTCGGCGCTATCTCTGCGCCATGCCATGTGCCACGACCCTTATTACCAAGGGTGCTTTGCCCGACATGCGATGGAGGAAGTCGATCACTGCGAACGGCTAATTGAGTGGATGCACACATATGATTTTCTGGAACCCGATGAGAGTCCAACTAACGTGCCGGCAACCCTTGAAACCATATCAGTAAACGCATATTGCTTTCGTTCAGTCCTGCGCGAATCAAACGCACACCAAATCATTACACTGAATTTAATCTCAGAAGGGGCGTCCTATGACTTCTTCTGTGCAGCGAGTCCGAAGCTTGCAAAGCTGGGGCTGCAAGCGGGTCGCTACTGGCAAATCCATAATCAGATTGACCAACAGCACCTAGCAATGGGACTTGACCTGATTCCTCAATGCGAGAAAGACTCATCTTTGGGTAAGGTCTACGCTCGGATTGCTTGGGAAATGACTTGTTTGTACGGTCAGATGCTGGACTCTTGGAGCCTTCTCGGTAACAAAACTACCGGGGACAGACACGAGCTTTCAAAAGTTGCAGCTTTGACAAGGTAATTGCGATCGCCCGCATTGATAGCAGCAAAAATAGCGGTGGCGCCCAGTGGTGGTGGTGTTTTCGATTAGCTTTTTGCTGCTATTCCACGCCTTGAGGTGAATGTTGCCATACCCGAGCCTTTCAGCCTTCAACCAACTTTGCGCTGCGATTCTCTCAAATGGCGTGCTACCAACAGCATTACTTGATTTTCCTCAGTCTCGTCCTTGAGCTCAGATAAGGCTCGTTCGATCCTCAAGAGCGGATGTTCTTCTCTCATCCTTCTTGTTTCAAAGTCATTCTCTTGGGAAACGATGCGAACTACGCTAGCGCACTCGCTACGCGGACGCAACCGGGCAATCACTTCCATGCACCGCCATTGATTGGGTAGAAGCTTTGCGGGAAGCAGCTTCGAGGGTGGGAGCAGCGCTGCCCGAACGCGAACACAGCCCTAGGGAAATAGAAATAGCAGCGAAGTGGGAGATGCGCCGGGGGATACTGGCTGCGGTGTACGCCCAGTGCCGGGATTGGCTGTGGGGCGAAGTAGGAAGTGGCGCCCTCAACCACTTGATTGCAGAAAGAGGCATGAGTCGAGAGGCGATCGCCGAGTTGGGGTTGGGCTACTACCACAGCAAGAATGAAGTTGCAGCAGCGCTCAAAGAGCAGAATTACGACTTAGAGATTGCCGAAGAAGTGGGCGTGTTGACCCGCAAGTGGGAAGGGTTAGGAACTGTAACTTAATTTATGGACAAAGCTACCCATCATTGACTATTTGGGTAGCTTTTTGAGCAAATTGTGGCCGCACGAGACTATTTGCCCCTGGTTCAATTTGTTTTTGCCCCCGTGCCATTGGATGACAGATGCGGGCGTCTTGCGTCAGAGGAATCTGCGTTTGGAAT
>NZ_JAEQCB010000217.1:0-16460 GCF_020738785.1 Microcoleus sp. PH2017_05_CCC_O_A
TCCCCATTCCCCATTCCCCATTCCCCATTCCCCATTCCCCATTCCCCATTCCCCATTCCCCATTCCCCATTCCCCATTCCCCATTCCCCATTCCCCATTATGCTAATTCCCTTAACTCGCGAAACCTTTCAAGAACTAATTCCCCCGGTGGCTACCGGAGCACAATACAAACACATTTGGGGGAAACCGCCCGATTTTTTAAGGCGAATATTAATTTCTGCGGTAGCTGTAGTTTTGTTGCTAGTAGTTTATAATTTTGCCGGTTCCGATGTCGGGCCTCTAGTTTTAATTGTCGGATTGATCGCTGGTTTGTACTGGCTGTGGGGGCCGATTTTCTGGGCTAGTTTGCGGAATGCAGAATGTCGTAAATATAAATACTGCGGCTTTTGGCAAGGGCGAGTATTGGATATTTATATCACCGATGAAGTCACAAGTCAAGAAGAAACAGTCAATCAAAAAGGACAACTTGTAATTGTTGACAACCTAGAACCGCGAATTAATTTAGAAGTTGGCGACAAAACCGGATTTACTACTACGCTTCGAGCTCCATTGCAGAAAAGTCATCAGGGAATTGTCCCCGGTCAAGCTGCTTTAATGTTAATCATGTCGAATCAAGAAGATTTGGGCAGAATTGCCAAAGTTTCGGATATTTACATTCCCAGCCGCGATGTGTGGGTGAGCGATTATCCTTATTTGCGTAAGGATTTGTTTGTGGAAATGAGCCAGCAAATTAAAAAAGGCAGACAGAAAAAAGGGCGAGATACTGATAATGAAAGTACAAGGGTGAAAAGGCGATCGTCCGCTGATTATTGAACAAAAAAGGTTCGTAGTGAGGACTTTAGTCCGCATCAGGTTCGTAGTGAGGACTTTAGTCCGCATCCAAATCAAATGAATTGAGGCTGTGGCGTTGTCAACGGTTTTGTTCACAAAGGACAGGGTGCGTCAGACAAAACGGGTGCATCTGGTTTTTGAGGAGGGCGAAGCATGACCGCATATAAGTTATTAGTTATAATCTCCTATTTTCTGCGGTCATGCTTCGCCCCTACGGATATGTTCGCCAAAATGAGATGCACCCGACAAAGCAACCAGCAATGCAAAAAAAATTAACTTGCTGACGCACCCTACAAAAACCCAAAAACCTTATAATTGCGATCGCACAAAACGTGCTTTCACAGCATTACTGCGGCTTAGTTTCCGATGATTTTTGAAGGCTTTGTGCAGCCCGAGGATAAGCATCCTTAAGAATCGCCTTAACTTTTGGCTTCTGTTCAGTAGTGAGATTAATTTCAGTCAAAGCTTTACGCATTTTTTCACCAGACTTCAGCTTAGCGTTCAACTGTTTGTATTGCTCAGCCGTGAGTACCTTTGCGAGTTTTTCACTAACTTCCTTGCGCTTCTGTGTGCGTTCAGCATCAGAAAGTTTTGGTTTCTGGGAATTTGTGGGATTTGCAGCCACCGCGTCAGGTTTAGCATCTTTAGAAGCAGCAGCATCCGCCTTTGTTTTTGACACCGCGTCAGATTTAGCAGCATCGGAGGAAGCAGTATCCGCCTTTGTTTCCGATGAAATAACTGGACTCGCCGCAGTCGCATCGGGTTTAGCAGCATCGGAGGAAACAGCATCCGCCTTCGGTTTCTCTAAACTTACGGGATTTTCCTTAGCTGGATTAGATTCCGAGGCTTCCGGGGCGTTGGGTGGCGCACAAGCAGACAAACCGCCAATTAACATGACACCGGCGAGAATAAATGCTGGTGCGATCGTACTTTTCATGATTCACTGCCTCTAGTTAACTTTGTTCATCAATGTTATAGCGTAAAATCGATCGGCGCATGACCCAAGACTCCTAACTTCACCAGTCAATCGATTTTAGATTTTAGATTTTAGATTTTAGATTTTAGGGTGTTGCTTAATCAGGGTAGGAAAAAAATAAGTTGAAAATCCCCAAGCTTTGTCGATACTGGTTTCTATGACTGGCATATTTAGCCTTTCATACCGTAAATCAGCAACGCCAGCATTTTTTTATTATAGTGCGAGCTGTCGCGAGCTCGCGTATTCTACTCGCGAGCGGGGACAGCACTATAAATGCCAAACTGAGATGCTCCCAATACGATCGCCATTAACGCCAAAAATTACCAAAATAAATTAAATCAAATAGCTCTTGACATCAAATTTAGAAAAATTTATAATTATAGGGATACCAAAAATTATTATGACTTGAGCTTCCTAGAATTATTCAGCCAAGAGACTTGCCCCCAGTTTACCGAACAAATCAAAGCTGACCTAGGTTACTTCAAACACGGTACCAACTTGCTAGAGAAAGCAATGGAAGCAATGAGGGGCGTAGTTGCGATCGAAGAAGCCCGTCGCGATGCAGAATTAGAAGCAACGATTTAAGCAGTAGGTTCAGCCTTGGGAGTTGTGGGCATAGTAGCCAGCATTGCTCCCTACTTTATTGAGTTATTTGAGACTGCGGCTCGACCGTAGGGTAGTATATTGTGATAAAGTTGAGACCCACAATTCGCAGTCAGTAGAAGTTCTGCGATCGAACATGAATCCTAAAAAATCTGCCAAGAAATCTCAGCCTAAAGCTGATATCGCAGCCGAGGGAAAGCAACAGGACGATCGCCAGGAATTATTTCCAGTGGTGGGAATTGGAGCGTCTGCGGGTGGATTGGAAGCTTTTATGGAATTGCTGAGCCATTTGCCGATCGATACAGGCATGGCTTTTGTGATGATTCAGCATATGTTACCGACTCAGGAAAGTTTGTTGACCGAGATTCTAGCTCGATCGACTCAGATGCCCGTAAATGAGGTGACAGATGGCATGGCTGTCGCACCGAATCAGGTATACGTCATCCCCCCGAATGCCAGCATGACGATCGAATCCGGGGTGCTGAAGCTAACGCCCCGCGGCAGGGGACGCGGGGCGTTTATGTCCGTCGATACATTTCTGATTGCCCTCGCCGCGGAAAGGGGGAACAAAGCCATCGCCGTCGTTTTGTCCGGGGGCGACGGCGACGGGGCCAGAGGATTAGAAGCGATTAAAGGCGCCGGCGGTATTACTTTTGCTCAATCCGAAGCATCGGCACAATTCACCAGTATGCCACACACTGCGGTGGCGACCGGTCAGGTAGACTTTATCTTGAGGCCGGAACAAATTGCCCAAAAGATCGCCGAAATCGGCTGTCATCCCTACATTGCCAGCCAAGATGCGATCGAATCAGCAGCCAGCCAAGATGCGATCGCCACAATCTACAATTTACTGCTATTGGCTACAGGAGTTGACTTTACTCACTACAAGCAAACTACCTTGAAACGGCGGATACAGCGGCGGATGTTGCTCTACAAGCTGGAACGGATCGAAGATTATGCTGCATATCTCCAAAACACTCCGACAGAAGTCACCGCGCTGTATGGCGATGTCTTAATTCACGTCACCAGCTTTTTTCGGGATTCCGAAAGCTTTGATGCTCTAAACAGCAAAGTGTTTCCCGAAATCGTCAAAAATAAATCGCCGAAGTCGCCGATCCGAATTTGGATTGCCGGTTGTTCCACGGGCGAAGAAGCTTATTCGATCGCCATTTGCTTGCTAGAGTTTTTAACAGAGCGAGACATCGATTTGCCGGTGCAGATTTACGCTACAGACATCAGCGACAGTGCGATCGCGATCGCCCGCAGCGGCTTTTATAGTCGAGGGCGGATATCAAATCGCCAAACAGGTGCGCGAACTCTGTGTTTTTGCCAGACAAAATTTGATTAACGATCCGCCGTTTTCGCGGATGGATTTGATTAGTTGTCGGAATGTGCTGATTTATCTGGGATCTTTGTTGCAGAAAAAACTGCTGCCAATGTTCCACTACGGACTCAGCCCCGAAGGCTTTTTGCTGTTAGGTACTTCGGAAACGATCGGTGAATTTGCCGAATTGTTTGGGCTGTGCGACCAAAAAAACAAGATTTATCTAAAAAAACAGTTATCGCATT
Organism: Microcoleus sp. PH2017_05_CCC_O_A; assembly: GCF_020738785.1. Lineage (NCBI taxonomy): Bacteria > Bacillati > Cyanobacteriota > Cyanophyceae > Oscillatoriales > Microcoleaceae > Microcoleus > Microcoleus sp. PH2017_05_CCC_O_A. Next base: position 3,980 of record NZ_JAEQCB010000217.1, read on the forward strand.
GGCTGAGCATTGATTTAACTGCCAGCCAAAATCCTCTGACAGCCATCAACCCTCCACTGCTGGTGACGCCAAGCTGGAACGAAATGGAAATGGAGAAACAAGCCGATCTAATTGTTTTAAATGAGTATGCCCCCGTCGGCGTCGTAATTAACAGCGCCAGCGAGATTTTGCAATTTCGAGGACAGACGAGCAGCTATTTAGAACCGGCTCCGGGTAAGGCGAGCTTTAATTTGCTGAAAATGGCAAAATCGGGATTGCGCTGAAAATGCGATCGAGGTGGTTCGTTTGGCGGCAGCAGCCAAAAATATTCAACTTGAATCGAGGATCACTCCTTTATCCCTAAAACTGTTGGGCGATCCAAGCCGCTTGCAACAGGTACTGTGGAATCTACTTTCAAACGCGATTAAATTCACCCCAGCCGGAGGCAGAATAGACATCTCATCAGACTACATTGATGGCATGGCTCAAATCCAAATTCGCGATACTGGTAAAGGCATTGACGCTAATTTTCTCCCCTATGTGTTCGATCGCTTCCGTCAGGCGGATAGTAGCTATTCTCGAAGCAACTCTGGATTGGGCCTAGGACTCTCGATTGTCTATCATTTGGTAGAACTCCACGGCGGTAGTATTCGTGCAGAAAGTGGCGGTGAGGAACAAGGGGCAATGTTTACCCTCAGGTTGCCGCTGCTAGCAGATACGCAAAAAAGTTCAGCGCTTTGTGTTGTAGAAGCAGTAGCAGAAGTAGATGTTGCTAACCAGCCTGTAGCGGCAATGGCACAGATTCCATCCTTGGCTGGTGTACGAGTGCTGCTGGTGGATGACGAAGCATATCTGCGTCAGTTATTCACAACCATGCTGGATGAGTATGGAGTTGAAACTAGCGCAGCCGCATCAGCAACTGAGGCCATCTCAATGTTGACAGCAAATCCCGATCGATACGATCTACTTCTTTCTGATATTGGAATGCCAGAACAAGACGGTTATTCGCTGATGCGGCAGATTCGGACACTGAGTGTGGAGGAAGGGGGAGAAATTCCTGCTGCGGCGATCACGGCCTATGCTAAAGATGACGATCGGCGATCGGCGATCGCTGCGGGTTTTCAGATTCATGTCGCTAAGCCGATCGATTCAGCTCAATTAGCATGGATCGTGGCTTCTTTAACTGGGCGAATTTAGGAATGAGAATTAAATAACTTACAATTTTAATTATTATTGTGGGATGGGCGTCCCGCCCGTCCTTTCTGGACGGGCGGGACGCCCGTCCCACAAATATGTGTAAATTATTTAATTCGCGATCCTTCGTTAAAAGCGCTGAGGGACTGATATAGCCTTTCTCAAAAAGGTGAGGTATGACTGACAGGTTATATAACCACTGAAACCAAGAGGGCTCTCTTCCCAACAACGTCCGCGAATGATTATATCAATTCCGATTACTTCTCCGAATCGCCGCGATCTGACTTGTCAAAAAACGCCGTTAGCGAGTTCCAAGCAGACTTAGCAGTCTCTTTCAATCGAGCACCAATCGACTCAATTTCTCCCACAACCACGTGCCAATTCTTTTCAGTTTCCTTGTGAATGTGCTCAACAGCTTGATCGATGCGATCGCGTTCGACTAATTTATTTTGTTCCACCGCTTCCCGCGCTTGTCGAACCGCTTTCAAATAAGCTTCGCGACTGACTTCGCCGGCATCTTGCACCTGGGCTTGAGCTCGCGTTTTAATCGCATCCACCACCAGCCAATTTTTCTCGGATTCCTTTTTGAGTAGGTTGACAGCCTCAGTCATTCTCTCTTTGGCGATCGACTTATTTTGTTCGATCGCGCCTGAAGCCTTCTGGAGGGCTTTCAAATAAGCTTCGCGGGTGAGATCGCCCGCTGCTTGGACTTCGGCGGCGGCGCGTTTTTTAATTGCTTCAAACAAAGCGGCTGTTTCTGCGATCGCTTCGGGCGTAGCATCCGGCATCTCTTTTTTAACAATCGCCGTCGTTTCGGGAGTAGCCTCTACAATTGTTACTTCAGTTACTTCAGTTACTTCATTCAAATTTGGATCAGTCATTGCGATATCTCCTTTGGTAATCCGCAAACACAGACTTTGTTATGTACTGCCAGAATTAATTCTGGCCCTTAAGACTTTGTACCAGAAAGAATTGGTTGAAAGCCCCAAGCCTTTGAGGGAGAAATTAAAATCAGACTATTCATTACTCGATTCCTCGGACTTCTAGGTAGAGGTCGCTTTTAAACTGTCAACTGTCAACTGTCAACTGTTGAACCATAGCACCAGAACTCATGCTGGCTGTTAAAACTTTCGATTTGTAGCGCCACAATTCATTCTAACACTTATTAATAAGAACCAGTCAATTCTTGTTCCAGCTTCATCAAATTTTCAATCCGCGATTCCGTAGTTGGATGAGTCGAAAACAAACTTCTAAACCAATCACCAGCAGACGAATTCACAATCAACAGCGGCGCAAAAGCTGGATTACCATCTAAAGGCATTTGCCGCGCCCCACTTTCCAACCGCTGCAAAGCCCTCGCCAAAGCCCTTGGATTGCCCGTTAACCGGGCAGCCCCCGCATCCGCCGAAAACTCCCGCGTGCGCGAAATGGCTAGCTGAATCACCGAAGCAGCCACCGGTGCGAGGATAATTGTCAGCAGCAACCCTACAGGATTCGGGCTGTTGCGATCGTCCCTACCCCCAAACCACATACTGTAACTCGCCATTTGCGCCAACCACGAAATCGCCCCCGCCACCGTAGCCGCCACCGCTTGCGTCAGCGTATCGCGGTTGTTAATGTGAGTAAGTTCGTGGGCAATAACTCCTTCGAGTTCGTCCTCTGAAAGCATACTCATAATCCCTTCTGTCACCGCAACCGCCGCGTGTTCGGGATCGCGCCCGGTAGCAAAAGCGTTAGCAGACGCAGTGGGAATAATTTGACACTCCCCGGCAGTCAGGGCGCGGGGATTCTTGGTTCACAGACATACCTTAAAATTGTCCATCACCCGTTCGATAGAACCTGTGTTTTGAGCCTAAGAAAGAACAATCCCAGAGGGCTTATCTCCCCAAGCGATAGAGAGTTTCCTCTCTTGTTCCCGTGTGTCCCACGGTACGTTTAATATTCAAGATTTTAGTTTTCTGGTCTGGGTTACGTTAGTTACCCTAGCTATGTTTTTCGTGGTGTTCGCCACCCACTAACCATTATTATTTCCCGACCTGTCGTTTGAGCTTAGTGTCTCATGTGTATCGGCGGTTATTCTACCTGTAGTATTACTCTATTATACCATCTTGAACAAGAAATTTAGATAATTAAATCCGTCCTTTTAGGACGGGGCTTTAGACCCAATTTTCTGGTAAACTCCCGGCATCGGTAAATTAGCGCGCTGGGCCAGCCTTTCCACCATTGTATAAAGTCCCGGCGCTTGGCTGGCAGTTATCGGCACAGCCCCGTAAGCTGCCAAAGCGATTTTATCCGAGTAAAACCACGAACCTAAGTTCATGGCGGCGGCCAAACCAATGCCGATAATTGCACCGCCCGAACCGCCGATTACCCAATAGCTAACGGTAATTAACAGCGCACTTAACAAGCCTAACAAAGCAGCAGTTTTAATTTGATTCATTTCGGGACTCTCCCTGAAAGCACTCATTCAGTTGACAGTTGACAGTTGACAGTTGACAGTTGACAGATTAGAGCGACCTCTACCTAGAAGCAAGAGGATTGGAGTAATGAATAGTCTGATTTTAATTTCTCCCGATCGGGAAGAGGCTTTAAACCAATTCTTTCTGGTAAATTAAGCAATAATCTCGATCGACCTTCAATAGTTGTTTGCATGGAATTTCGCCGCCGCCTACCAACAACCGGGTTGCGATCGCAGTATTTGGTGACATCACAGATAATTTTTGATTATTCGGGTTTTTTTGACTCTGTTCTCTTACATTCTATCTACCCAAGTTGAGCTCGCGTGTAGGATACCGCCAACTTGCAGGTACGGTTTAGCGTACTTTAGTTTTTAGTTGAGTGCATCTGGGTTTTGCAAATATGTGTGTAGGGGCGATCGCATGACCGCAGTAAATATGAGATTATAACTAATAACTTATATGCGGTCATGCGATCGCCCTCTTCAAAAACCTGATGCACCCCTTTAATTTCTGATAAATCGCTCCACCTCAAAATACAGACTACCAAGAAACCCGGTTGCTAAACACTGTAGAAATTTGAGATTTGGGCCTTTCAAGTTTCCAGCGACAACTGTCCGGCATCGCCAGCATATAACAAGTGGTGAGATTTTTGAGCGTCCAGCCAAGATTTAGGAAATTGGTATTGAGATAGGAGGATATCTGCGATCGCGACTTGCATCTGATGCGCGCAGATATCGGGTGGCACTTTACCTGTGCCCGTACCCATGCCGGGAATCGCGATCGTTTCAATGATATGTTTGACTGGTGTTCCGTCTGGAACCGTGCCAAATTTTACGAGAGTTAAAATAGCCCTGGTTGCTAGATAAACATTGACTGTCTCTGTTAAAATTGTCGGAACCCGCATGGTTGGGGCAGCAATTAAATAGGGAATTTCGTCATGATCGGTATCGACAACTTCGGCTAATCCTACCAATAGTTCGCCGTGATGGCGACTCTGAATTAGTTTTTGCAGGCGTTCTGGAACGTGACTTCCAAAATATTCAGCAATCTCTAAATTTAAGCCGCCGTCCATGAAGCCAAAACTATTCGCTGGACTCACAATCGCATCGCATTTCACATCAAAGATTGAACCGCGATGTATCTTGACATTCTCGATATTGCCACAAGTGCTTTCCCACGCTCTAACTAAGTTATCGTCTACGGCAGCCAGCACAATTTGCATACATACTCTCTATAATTTTTAAAAGGGCGATCGCCCTTTTAATCATACAATAGTTTAGATGAGTCCGCTGAATCTAAAATCTAAAATCCTTTGATGCTGCAAGACCCGAATCTCCGCCACCCGATCGCAATTAGTTTCGGTGCCATTGTCGGCGCATTGAGCCGGTATTATATCACCTTGTGGTTTGCCAACCGTTTCGGAACGGCTTTTCCCTACGGAACTTTTTTTATCAACATCACCGGTTGCTTGGCTATGGGATTTTTTATCACCCTGATTTTTGAACGGGTGCCGACGGTTCCGTCGGAGGTGCGGTTAATGATAGCAACGGGATTTTTGGGGGCTTATACTACTTTTTCGACTTACGGTTTAGAGACAAATGTCTTGTTGCGCGATCGCTTTTACAGCTTTGCCACTTTTTACTGGGCTGGCAGTGCCATACTAGGAGTAATTGCCGTTCAGTTAGGCAGCATTTTAGCACGAATTGGCAAATAGATAAAATACTAATCGAGCATCTGTAGGGAAACTGCAATGCCGTGTCCGGCTTGCGGCTCGTCTAATGAAAAATAATTTATATGAAATCAGCACTTGTAGCAATTAATTTTAAAATTAATCTAAAAATTAATTTTTTTCAGCTCGACCAGGTTTTGGCGATCGCTCCTCAATTCCGCTTTAATTGATATCTTGCAGATTTTACCAGAAAGCATTGGTTTAAAGCCCCAAGCCCGATCGCGATAAATTAAAAGAAGAGGATTCATTACTCCAATCCTCTTCCTTCCTTTGTCAAGTGCTGTCAACTGTCAACTGTCAACTGTCAACTGTCAACTGAATGAAGCATTCCCGTCAGCAGGTATTGCTAAAAATGAGTTTATGAGGTATACGTATGGAAACCCAAGAATCAATGTTAAGACCAACGGAGGCAAACTCGTGTCTGCGGACAAATATCAGTTTTCAGTTTGTAAAAGTTTGTGACCAATGACCAATGACCAATGACCAATGGCTAATGGCTAATGGCTAATGGCTAATGACCAATGACCAATGACCAATGACCAATGACCAATGACTAATAACTAATGACTAATAACTAAAGTTAAATAACAAGCGAGGGAGTTTAGTTGTGGTAGTTAAAATAGCAACAGAGTGCCTCATTACCTTAAAAGGTGTCAGCAAGGCTTACCAGCAGCCCAACGGTCAACAAATATCTATTTTAGAGCCAATAAATTTAGAACTGCGATCGGGCGAAATAGTAGCTTTACTAGGCCCTTCCGGATCTGGCAAATCTACATTAATGCGGATGATTGCTGGACTAATCCCCCCCAGCGATGGTGAAGTTCTCTATCACAATCGTCCCTTAGTCGGCTTAAATCCTGGGATAGCGATTGTCTTTCAAAACTTTGCCCTTTATCCCTGGCTGACGGTACTAGAAAATGTAGAATTAGGATTAAAAGCTAAAGGAGACTTGCCAGAACCGCGCCGCCAAAAAGCCTTGCGAATGATTGATATTATCGGTTTAGACGGATTTGAAAATGCTTATCCGAAAGAACTGTCCGGCGGAATGCGGCAGCGAGTGGGATTTGCTAGGGCTTTGGCGGTAGAACCGGAATTGCTGTGCATGGATGAACCGTTTTCAGCCTTAGATGTGTTGACCGCAGAAAACTTGCGGTTTGAGTTATTAGATTTGTGGCTAGAAAAAAAGATTCCGACTCAAGCTGTATTAATCGTAACTCACGGGATTGAGGAAGCGGTCATTTTAGCCGATCGCATTGTAGTCCTCGGCCGCAATCCCGGGCGAATTCGCGCCGAACTAACCGTGACTTTGCCGCACTACCGCGATCGCAAAACTCCAGAATTCCAAGCCCTCGTAGACCAAGTGTACAAAATTCTGACGAATCCAGAGTTAAGCTGCGAAACAGTGGCTGCACCAACTCAAAGTACCGCTACTGCTGTATCTCAGACTCAACCCGCCCCCAGCACTAAATACCAATCTCTGCCGCAAGTACGCACAGGTGCGATCGCAGGTTTGTTAGAACTCCTGGAAGATCGCAAGGAAAAAGACCTCTACCGACTCGGTCAAGAATTAATGTTAGAGGTAGACGACATTTTGCCGATCGTCGAAGCCGCCAAATTAATGGAATTCCTAGTAATTCAAGAAGGCGACCTCCTGTTAACACCAGTTGGAATTCAATTCATTGCCGGCGGAATTGACCAGCGCAAACAAATTGTTCGCACCCAAATCCTCAGCAACATTCGTGCAGTACAGCAAATTTCTCGAATGCTTCAGTCTAAGCGAAATCACCGCATTTCTGAAGAGTTGATTTTGGACATTCTCGAAGCCCACTTTAGCCCCCAAGAAGCAATGCGGCAATTAAAAACTGCGATTGACTGGGGTCGTTATGCAGAGTTGTACAGCTACGACGAACCAGGGGGTGAAATATTTCTAGAATCCGAAGAACCTAAAAATGAGTAGTCAGTAGTCAGTAGTCATTGGTTACTGGTTACTGGTTACTGGTTACTGGTTACTGGTTACTGACTACTGGTTACTGGTTACTGACTACTGGTTATTAGTCATTAGAATCAACAACTAACAACTAATAATTAATAACTAATAACAATAGTAACTGACCAATTCCCAATGCCCAATCCCCAATTCCCAATTCCCAATTCCCAATCCCCAATCCCCAATTCCCAATTCCCAATTCCCAATTCCCAATGCCCAATTACCAATTACCAATTACCAATTACCAATTACCAATTACCAATAACTAATTATTATGACAAGACCCCTAACACCCGCCAATAAAACATTAGAAAGATCGACTTGGACTTGGCAAGACGGCTTGCTAATTCTAGCAATCTTCTCTCTAATTCTAGTAATAGTCCAAACAGCTTCTCAATTCAACAGTGACTACAACCCAAACTTTAAAATTGAGACCACCCTCAATGTATTGCCAGGGTATACAGCCCAGACTCTTTTACGCATGACAGCAGCCTATTTTTTATCCTTGCTATTTACCTTAGTTTATGCTTATTCAGCTTACCGCTTTCCTCTCGCAGCAAAAATTTTAATTCCCTTATTAGATATTTTACAGTCGATTCCAGTTTTATCCTTTTTGCCCGGAGTAGTTTTAGCGCTAGTTACATTATTTCCCGGTCAAAGAATCGGCGTAGAACTCGCATCGATTATCTTAATATTCACTGGAATGACTTGGAATATGACCTTTAGTTTCTATCAGTCCCTATCCGGCATTCCGCAAGAACTCAAGGAAGCTGCTCAAGTTTATCGGCTGAATGCTTGGCAACAATTTTGGACGTTAGAATTGCCCGCTGGTGCGATCGGGCTGGTGTGGAACAGCGTCATGTCAGTGGCTGGTGGCTGGTTCTTTTTGATTGCGATCGAATCTTTTACCTTGGGTGCTAAAAACTTTCATCTGCCCGGACTCGGTTCCTATTTGGGCAAGGCAGCTAATGAAGGCAATTTTGGGGCGATCGGCTGGGGTTTAGCAGTATTAATTGGTGTGATTGTAGCCATAGATTTTTTCATTTGGCAGCCTTTGATTGCTTGGGTGGAAAAGTTTAAATATCAAGCCGTAGAAGCGACCAATGTACCGCAGTCCAAGGTGTTGGATTTTTTAAGGCGATCGGCGACGCTGCGGGTGTTGAAGTCGCGCATATCGCCCGTAGGTGACAGTTTCGATCGCTATGCGGCAAGAGGTTTTGCACCTGCTCATTTACCAACCAGTCCTCGCGCACAAAGCCGCCTCGGCAATTGGATCAATTGGCTGTTTGTCAGCGGGTTTGCTGCGATCGTCCTTTGGGGAACCTGGGAAGCCTTACTGCTGCTGAGGTTCCTGAGTGTATCTGATTGGCAAAAAGTCGTGGGAGGTGCATTTTTTACGGCTTTGCGAGTCATTTGCGCGCTATTTTTATCGCTGTTGTGGACTGTACCTGTCGGAGTGGCGATCGGTCGAAATCCGCGTTTAGCTCAGATTTTGCAGCCTTTAGTGCAAATAGCCGCTTCTGTACCAGCAACGGCTTTATTTCCCGTATTGCTACTAGCTCTAATTCACGCTGGAGGCGGGTTGCAAATTGGTTCTGTAGCGCTGATGATGTTGGGTACAATGTGGTATTTGCTGTTTAATGTGATTGCGGGCGCTCAAGCCATACCTTCGGAGTTATTTGAAGCCGCGCAAGTTTACAAACTTTCCCTAATTCAACGCTGAAAAACTTTAATTTTGCCGGGAATATTCCCTTATTTAATCACAGGAATTATTACGGCGGTTGGCGGAGCTTGGAATGCGAGTATTGTCAGCGAATACGTGCAGTTTAAAGGTGAAATAATTAGAACGAGCGGTTTGGGCGAGACCATTTCTGAAGCAACGGCATCGGGTAATTTTCCTTTACTGTTAGCGGCTACTTCTGTGATGTCGCTGTTGGTTGTATTGACTAACCGTTTGGTGTGGCGCCCACTTTACCGTTTGGCACAAGAAAAATACCAGTTATTGGTTTAAGTCGGTTGACAGTTGATAGTTGACAGTTGGCAGTTGACAGTTGACAGTTGATAGTTGGCAGTTGGCAGTTGATAGTTGACAGTTGGCAGTTGACAGCTTGCCGTGAGCGAAGCCGAAGGGTTGACAGTATACCCATTCTCAAAGGCGATGAGGTAATTGGTAATTGGTAATTGGTAATTGGTAATTGGTAATTAATAATCGGTAATCGATCGCACTCTCCCGAACTCACACTCTGTTGCACTAGCTCGAAAACATCATACCAAGAAATTCGGTTTCGACAATACAGCTTGGTTTTGGTGCTGCCGCATCTGCCAAAAAATTCGGTTGCTCGCGCTGCCCGTGTAAATCGTAATAACTGCAACCAGTGGTGTCAATAGGCTATAAACTGGATTCAGGAAGGCGTGCAGCACAGGTTGATACCAGTTACCACAAAAATGCAACTGTAGGTCAAGTTCAAATCTGCTGACTCAGTAAGTCATTCGCAATTCTTTAATCCCAAATCCCAAATCTAAAATCTAAAATCTAAAATCTAAAATGAAAAGAACTGCGGGAATTAGTTCGATCGCAGTTAAAGGCTTTGTTGGAACAAGGAGACTTTCAAGGAGCAAAAGCGATTTTGCAGCCGGTGCAGGAAGCAGACATCGCTGAAGCTATCGAAGGCCTGCCGGAAACCATGCAAGTAATAGCTTTCCGGTTGCTTTCTAAAGACGAAGCGATCGCAGTTTACGAATATCTCGACTCCAGCGTTCAGCAGTCCCTCTGCGAAAAATTCAAACGCCAAGAAGTAATCGATATTGTAGACAAAATGTCCCCGGACGATCGAGCTAAACTATTTGACGAACTGCCGGCCATCTTAGTCCGCCGCCTCTTAGGTGAATTGAGCCCAACGGAACGCGAAGCTACGGCCCAACTCTTGGGTTACGAAGCCAGTAGCGCCGGCCGGATTATGACCCCAGAATACATTTCTCTCAAAGAAAGCTTTACCGTTGCTCAAGCTTTAGACAGAATTCGCTCTTTAGCTAAAACTACCGAAACCATTTATTCTCTTTACGTCACTGATGCGGCGCGACGGTTGAGTGGCATTTTATCCTTGCGGGATTTAGTCACTTCTCCCCTCGACAAAACTGTCGGCGAAATTATGACCCGCGAGGTAGTTTCTGTGCAAACGGGAACGGATCGAGAAGAAGTAGCTAGGCTGATCCAGCGTTACGATTTTTTAGCTGTGCCCGTTGTAGACCGCGAACAGCGTCTGGTGGGGATCATTACAGTTGACGACGCGATCGACATTTTAGAACAAGAAGCTGCCAAAGATATTTATACCTTGGGTGGCGTCCAGTCCGGCGGCGACAATTATTTTCAGACCGATTTAATCACCGTCGCCCGCAAAAGGGTCGTATGGCTGTTTGTTCTGCTGTTGACCAACACTGTCACCGGAGCAATTATTAGAGCTCAAGAAGATATTTTGCACCAAGTAGTCGCCCTAGCAGCCTTTATTCCGCTGCTGACTGGCACTGGAGGCAATGTCGGAGCCCAGTCCTCAACTGTAGTAATTCGCGGTTTGAATACTGATGAAATTACAGCCATGGGCCCCTTTCAAGTAATTGTGCGTGAGGGGATGGCGGGAGCGCTCCTAGGCGCTATATTGGGGACGGTAGCGACGGGGTGGGCTTACACTCTGCAAGGGAATTTAGCCGTGGCAATCGCGGTGGGGGTGAGTTTGCTGGCGATCGCAATTTTAGCTTCTATTGCCGGTTCAGCTCTGCCGTTTCTCTTTCGTTCTTTGGGTTTAGACCCCGCTTTAATGTCTGCTCCTTTTATTACCACCGCAGTTGATGTCCTCGGAGTCTTAATTTATTTCACTTTAGCTCGACTAATTTTGCAATTATAATATATTTATGTAGATTGGCATAATAAAAAACCCATAGTAATTTTAAATTCCGTGATGTACAGCCTCCCAATTCCCAATGCCCAATGCCCAATTCCCAATTCCCAATTCCCAATTCCCAATTCCCAATTCCCAATTCCCAATTCCCAATTCCCAATTCCCAATTCCCAATTAATCTATGTCATCACCTAATTCATCAACCAAAATTCAAAATCCCAAATCGAGCAATTTGTTAGAAACTGCTGAATTAATCTTTCTTGCTGCCTCGGCTGTAGGATTGGCTGCTAGTTTGGTTTTGCAGCAGAGCATTTATGTCGAAGTTCCTGTAGTAATTTCGCTCTTTTTGAATTTTGTGAACCGCCAGAAGTTTCGCGGGCAAGTTAAAACAAGTACCGCGGCAGTGTTCGATCGCGTAAACCAACAAGCCACTACGAGCGATCGGGCGATCGAGCAATTACAACTTGCTGTAAGTTCTTTAGATACAGCTCTTGCCCAAACATCTCGCGAAAATCTCAATGTTGGCCAGGCAGAAAATTCCCACTCTATAATTTCAGCAATTGAGAACCTGCGCCAGCGGATCATAATTTTAGAAAAAACTATTAAAATGATTCAAAGCGAGATCGAAATCACCAGCCGCCAATTCAAACAACGGCCTGAGTTGCAACAAGTCGAAACTTTGACAACAATCATTCTGGACTTGCAGGAGTTTATCAACGAACTGCCGCAATGGGGAAATTTGCAGCAGCGACAGCTAACAGAACTTCAGCAACAAGTAGATAATGCTTTGGCTCAGCTTGCTCAAGAAATTGCTGTGATTCCCACCCGCGTGGAGGAGGCTGTAGCTAGTCGCGGCGGGGAAATTAACCAACCGTTAGGTTCTGGTGTGAATGCTGAGTCCAAAAATGCCGATCGATCTAAAACCCAGAATGAGAAAATTCGCCAGAAATATCCCAGGGCTTACGTAAAGTGGAGTCGCGAGGAAGATGAGAATTTACAGAAAGAATATGCAAACTGCCAAGAAGTTAGTGAATTAGCTCAGAAATTTCAGCGACAACCTGTTGCCATTCGTTCGCGCTTGCAAAAATTAGGATTGATCCAATAATATCGAGGTAATTGGGAATTGGGAATTGGGAATTGGGAATTGGGAATTGGGAATTGGGAATTGGGAATTGGGAATTGGGCATTGGGAATTGGGCATTGGGAATTGGGAATTGGGAATTGGGAATTGGGAATTGGG
>NZ_JAEQCB010000218.1:0-7008 GCF_020738785.1 Microcoleus sp. PH2017_05_CCC_O_A
CAAGTAATCATCCAAGATATCAGCTTGGCAACCGACAACATATTGTTCCGTAAACAGAAATATTACTCACCCTCACTCCGAAAAACTTATGTAGCAGAATTACCAATGGGCTACGAAGGAGAATTTGGACCAGGAATCAAAGCCTTAATCATCAGTTTGTACTATGGGGGCAATATGACGCAAGGCAAACTACTAGATTTTTTGGCAGATTTAGGCATTTCCATTTCAGCAGGTTATTTATCCAACCTGCTAATCAAAAACCACTCCGGTTTTGAAACGGAGAAAAAAGAAGTTTATGATTCAGGACTAGCGAGTAGCCCCTGGCAACACTTCGACCAAACAGGCGCACGTGTAGCTGGAGTAAACCATACCACCAATATCATCTGCAACCCTTTATATACAGTCTACTTCACAACCGCGAATAAAGACAGACTGACTGTCCTGAAAGGATTACAGCCGGGACGAGAACTGAAATTTATTCTAAATCTACTGACATTCTCACTAATTGAGGACTTCAAAATCTCGGCTAAATGGCAGAATGCTCTCAAGCTATTACCCCAAGAAACGGTGTTGGGTGAGTCAGAGTTTAATCACCTACTTAATAAGTATGTACCCAAACTGGGTTCCCAACAAGTTACCAGGATTAAAGAAGCAGCAGCTATTGTTTTCTATCATCAGCAAACAGATTGCCCAGTCGTACAAACTCTGTGTTGTGATGATGCTCCGCAATTCAAGTTAATCACTGCTGATAGAGCATTATGTTGGGTGCATGAGGGAAGGCATTACAAAAAGTTAAGCCCGGTATTCCATTGCCATCAAGTAATTTTAGGGAAATTTATCGAAAATTTTTGGGATTATTATCGGGAATTATTAGCTTATAAAGATGTTCCCAGTCCTGAAGCTGCACTGCTTTTAAGGTCGAAATTTCGGCGGCTTTTTGAAACTCCAAGCGGCTATGAATTGTTGGATGAACGCAAACAATTAACTGCGACAAAAGTATCGGAGTTGCTGAGGGTTTTAGAGCACCCTGAATTACCTTTACACAATAATCCCGCTGAGTTAGCTGCCCGAACTTGCTGTGCAGCGACGTAATATTAGCTATGCAACTCAGACGATTGAGGGTACGAGGGCATGGGATACTTTTATGTCTCTTGTTGCTACTAAGGAGTCAGTTGGGAATCAGTTTTTAAGGGTTATGTGCGCGACCGAATTTCTCAACTTGGAATTATTCCCTCTCTGTCCACTATTATTCGCGAAAAATCTTCTCTTTATCCCTTGGGCTTGTCTTGGCAACTAGATTAACTGCTACCCCTACTTATTGAGCCGATACGTACGTATGTATGTTGATGTAGACCTTGGCAGGGCTCTCGCATGAGGACAAAAAAATGGTTGGCGATCGCGATCTACTGTCGCCCTCATGCGAGAGCCCCTACATAATACATATTTTGTTCTTTTTGTCAAAATATTCTACTGTACCGACGCTCTAGGTGCGCAATGCGCACCTTACAGGATAGAGGTTATCCTCCAAACTCTTTCTTATCTTCCAATCCCGACATATTGGAAACCAGCCGCTTCTAAAACCTTCTTATCTAAGAAATTGCGGCCGTCAATCATCACCGCATGAGCCATCAATTTGCCCATTTTATCGTAATCTAAATTACGAAACTGTTCCCAGTCAGTCACCAACACCAAAGCATCGCAACCGTCAGCCAATCTTTCCGCATCGGTTTCCACCAAAACTCCCGACAAACCGTGACGCATCCCAGTTTGAGAAACAATCGGATCGTAAGCTTTAACTTTCGCTCCCAATCTGTTTAAATTCTCGATTAAATTCAGGGAAGGAGCATCCCGCAAATCATCAGTATCCGGCTTGAAAGTCAAACCCAAAAGTCCGATTGTTTTGCCTTTAAGAATCTTCAAAACTTGCTGCAACTTTTCAATCGCAATCGAGCGCTGGCGTTCGTTCACTTCCACCGCCGCTTTCAGCAAATGCGCTTCATATCCGTAATCGTCAGCAGTGTGAACTAAAGCCGAGACATCTTTGGGGAAACAAGAACCGCCCCAACCAATGCCAGCCTGCAAAAACTTACTACCAATTCGCGAATCTAAACCGATACCTTTCGCTACTTGGGTAACATCTGCACCGACTCGATCGCAAATATTAGCAACTTCATTAATAAAGCTAATCTTGGTAGCCAAAAAAGCATTAGCTGCGTACTTAATCATTTCTGCGGAACTGATGTCAGTCATCACCACAGGTACCACAGGCAAAGACGGATTTTCTGCAAACTTGCGATCGACAATTGGTGTGTATAATTGTAGCATCAGATCCATCGCCCGCTGAGAGTTGCTGCCCAGAACAATGCGATCGGGATTAAACGTATCGAAAACAGCACAACCCTCGCGCAAAAACTCTGGATTGCTAACCACATCAAAATCAGCACCAATTTTTGCTGCTACTTCCTCACCCGTAGCGCCCTCACCGCTTTGAGCTTTTTGACGTTCAGCCAAGCCATCTAATACAATCCTCCGCACCCAATCTCCCGAACCGATGGGTACAGTTGATTTGTTTACGATCACTTTGTAATCGCCGTCGAGGTGAGCGCCAATGCCGCGCGCCACCGCTTCCACGTAGCGAGTATCGCTTTCCCCAGTGGGTAAAGGAGGCGTCCCCACCGCAATGAATAAAATCTCCCCATGAGCCACTCCTGCTGCTAAATCTGAAGTAAATTCTAAATTTCCCGATTGAGAAGCAGAGGACATTAA
This sequence comes from Microcoleus sp. PH2017_05_CCC_O_A, assembly GCF_020738785.1. NCBI lineage: Bacteria > Bacillati > Cyanobacteriota > Cyanophyceae > Oscillatoriales > Microcoleaceae > Microcoleus > Microcoleus sp. PH2017_05_CCC_O_A. The sequence continues at coordinate 2,767 of NZ_JAEQCB010000218.1, forward strand.
TTCAGACAGTCCGGGTTCAAAAATAGGTGACTGTCCCGATTTCATTAATTTAACTTTTTCTTCGTTGTTGTCTACACAAATGACATGATGTCCGATGTGGGCCAAGCAAGTGCCGGTGACTAAGCCAACGTATCCTGTACCGATGACGCAAACACGCATAGAAATGTCCTCAAAGTTAGTAAACAGTTGACAGTTGACAGTTGACAGTTGACAGTTGACAGTTCTTATTAGTCAGATGGCAGGCAGATTGAGGAAGCAAAAGGGAATAGGGAATAGGGAATAGGGAAGAATGAAGAATTAAGAAGTAAAAATACTCCCCCTCTCCTCCTCTCCCCCTCTATCTCTCCCTCTCTCTACTTTTGGTTTCCCTCGATGCGATCGCGAAAATCTTTCACAGTTAACTCTAAACCTTTATCCAGCGGCACAGTTGGTTCCCACCCCAACCAATTTTTAGCAAGAGTAATATCCGGTTGTCGCTGTTTTGGATCGTCTTGTGGCAGCGGTTTGAAGATGATTTCCGCCCCTGGATTAATCATATTTTGAATTTTCTGTGCTAACTCCAAGATAGTGTATTCGCCGGGATTCCCCAAATTCATCGGCCCGATTTTGTCGCTATTCATCAACCGAATAAATCCTTCCACCAAATCGGAAACGTAGCAAAAACTCCGGGTTTGGGAACCGTCACCGTAAACAGTCAGCGGCTCATTCCGCAAAGCTTGCACAATAAAATTGCTGACTACTCTGCCGTCATTTTCCAACATCCGGGGGCCGTAGGTATTGAAAATTCGGACAACTCGAATGTCTACCCCATTTTGGCGGTGGTAGTCAAAAGATAGGGTTTCAGCTACTCGCTTCCCCTCGTCGTAACAGTTGCCACAAAACGCTGCCTTGCCGTTGCGGCGGACGCAGATTACGTGATTTTTAACATTGACACAATAAACATTTCCCGCATAACGAACTGGTTCGGGAGTTACGAGATTTGCATCTTTTGGAGGGCGAATATTAACGCGATAAAGATCGCGACCGATTGCATGATTGACTACCGTTGCTGCATAGCCGCAGCGCATTGCTAACTCTTGTACGTCATCAGCCAATTGCTTTGATTTAGTGTAATAAGCGTAGGCATTTCCTTTTTGAGAGCCATCTCCCAATATCAAAGCTTTGAACAAAATTAATGACTGTCGCTGAGACAGATTTAGGTATTCTCGCGGTATGTATTTGTCACCAGACTTGCCCAGAGGCAGCAAAATTTCTGCTAATTGTTTGCTGCAAATCCGAAATTGATGGTCGTCGGAGTCAAAAAACTTGAAAGGAGTCCGCTGGAGACACTCTGCTATTGCTGTCCGTCCTTCTGGATTTACTTGAGCGATTAATATGTTGTAATCAGCAATATCATAATCGCAACCGTTAACGACTCGCGCTCGCCTGCGGACGTGAACGCAACCTTCGGAAATGTAATAACCCAGAAATTCCAGCCAATCATCCATCCGCACCCGTTCGACATTTACTTTAGCATTGCGCGGCGGTTCTCCTAATTCAAACCATTCTTGTTCTGCCGCTAAAAATTCTGCTCCCGTGATGGCTCTTTGATGGTGCCAATATACATCTGTATCGGCTTGGAGAAAGTTCAATTTACCAGTGCGGTTTTTGACATACATCCAGTGATTGGGAGTCACACAAAAATCAAATTTAGAATTGGCAAATCGGAGCAAGTTACCCACATAAGGCTGCACGATATGCTCGTCAGGAACGTGATATTCAATCTGATTGTCTGGATTGAGAGTTGCTACGCGAACTCCCGGCTGTAAGTTAGGAAAAGGAACCCAACCGTTTTCTGTCAAAATTTCAGTATTCTCGTCGTAACAACTGCGAATACCTATACAATTAACGTTACCGCGATAGTCTTCTGTTTGGGGATGGACATCTGGATCGCCGTAAACTTCTGATGTGGAAGCCAGAAAAAATCTGGCCTTCACCCGTTTCGCCAATCCCAACATATTCATCGTGCCGATGACGTTTGTTTTAATTGTCTTGACAGGATTGTACTGATAGTGTATTGGGGAAGCTGGACAGGCCAGATGGTAAATCTGATCTACCTCTAACCGAATCGGTTCCGTGATGTCGTGGCGGATCAGCTCAAAATAGGGGTTGTCCATCCATTTGAGGATATTGCGCTTAGTCCCGGTGTAAAAGTTATCCAGGCAGACTACCTCGTGTCCTTGGGCCATTAAGCGATCGATCAGATGGGAACCGATAAAACCCGCACCGCCTGTGACTAAAATTCTCATGGGGGAAACTGCCGTTCTGTTTAGAGGGTAAGACTGTGGTACAACAATTCAGTCGATCGAATCAAACTTGTTAATACAATAACAAAATATCGATCAACAATGTAAAGACTTATCCGCAACCTGGATCAAATCTTTAATTAACTTAGCATTGTCAGAATATATGCAACAGATTGCGAGCTAGACTGGAGCTAACCTAGTTAATTTTACTTACACTTCTATAATTCCGAAAAAATACTGTTGACATTATCTCCACAGTGACTATATAATTATAGATCTTAATTTTTGGTGCCATTTTTAGTTAACAAACATTAGTTAGCAAACGAAAGATAAAGTCCTTACTATAAACTTAATAATGACTAAAGTCCTGACTACAAACCTAATAATTTTGCAACAATTATGAAAGTTGGTATAACTCCACGAAAAAAACATCACACCGAGAAACCGGGTTTCTCGGTGCGATCATATCCAGTAGCTTCATCCCTCATTGGATTTGATATAGCAATCCTAAATCATTTGCACAATTGTTGTAGGGCTCGAACCACGTTCGGTTGCCCGATAGATAGGGTAGGCAAAGAAAGGCACTACCCTACAAATTTATCTTAATTATTTAGGATTTCTATATGAGTAAGTTAAGCACACTCTAACCGTACAAAGACTGTACCCATTCCCATTCTTGCCTCAATCCTTCTCTCAAAGACACCTGTGGCTGATATCCCAAGATTTTCTGAGCTTTCGATGCGTCAGCGCTAGTATCTCGTGCATCTCCTTTGCTCGATTCTAGGTAATTGATGCGAATCGGGCGATCGACAATGCTTTCCATCGTCTGAATAACTTCCGCCAAAGCAACTCGACTTCCCCCTCCAATATTAAATATTTCCCCGACAGATTCCGGCACTTTAGCGGCAGCTAAATTAGCGGCAACGCAATCGCTGATAAAAGTAAAATCTCGGGTTTGCTGTCCGTCTCCGTAAATTGAAATCGCTTCGCCGCGCAAAATTGACTTAAAAAATATGTGAAATGCCATATCGGGACGCTGGCGAGGCCCGTAAACGGTGAAATAGCGTAGGATGGTTGCGGGAACGCCAAAATTGTGATGATAAAGCGAAGCCAAACGTTCAGCAGCTAATTTGGTAATCCCGTAGGGAGAAACTGGTTGAGGGCAGGCAGTTTCGGAAGTAGGAAAAGTTTCAGCATTGCCGTACACCGACGAAGACGAAGCCAATACAAACTTTTTCAGTTGCGGTGCATCTTTGGCGGCTTCTAGGAGTACCTGAGTTGCATTGATATTGCGTTCCGTATAGCTGCGGAAACCGTATCCCCAACTAGCACGGACTCCTGCTTGGGCTGCTTGGTGGTAAATGACTTCTGCATTTGCTAATAGCGGTTTCCAATCCAAAGATAGGATATTACCCTCAATTAGTTTAAAATTTGGATGTTTTTCAAAATGAGCGAGATTTTTTCTCTTTAATTCGGGATTGTAGTAATCGTTGACTTCATCAACTCCGATTACTTGTTCACCTTGGTTTAAAAGAGTTTCGACTAAGTTAGAGCCGATAAAACCTGCCGCGCCTGTAACAATATTACTCATGGGTTGATTGTTGATTGTTGATTGTTGACTTCAGCATATAAAGCCTCGTATTGCTTTCAGGATATGTGGCAGGTCATAATTAACCATATTTTCTCGTCCGCGCTTGCTCATATGTTGAGCTTCCTCTGGATGGTCTAAAATCTATGCCATTGCTGTGCTATTCCGTTGATATCTCCCAACTTTACCAGCAAACCATTGCCATTTTCTAATAAATCACGAGTGCCTCGAATTTCTATACCGATGACGGGGACTTCGATGCAGAAAGATTCGGCTCTTCTGGCTTTTTGGTGAAAAGTGTATAATGAGATACTACTAATTGATTTCTACCGTATGGATCTTCATCTTGACAGACTGCTTAATCTACCC
>NZ_JAEQCB010000219.1:0-6986 GCF_020738785.1 Microcoleus sp. PH2017_05_CCC_O_A
TCGGATTCGACCTGTTCTGTCAGCCATGACGGAATTGCGATCGTTACATCTCCAGCATTGCACAGCTATGTTGAGAAATGTTCAGCGTAAAAGAATCAGTATTTCATATTAATTCTGGTTTTACCGGAATGATTAAACCGCAGAGGCCGCAGAGGACACAGAGGGAGAGGATAGAGAGATGAATCATTCTGATGAAGAGTGGATTTGATATGAAGGAGTGCAAAAAGTATTTTTTTTAACAGTGCGATCGTCTCCGGTCGCGATTGTTATACCATTTATCTGAAGTTGTACAATACTCTTCGACCCCCCCTAGCCCCCCCTTGTTAAGGGGGGGAACAAGAATATTGTTATTTCGTTGAAAATTGGTATTAGACTCGCGATCCTAGAATCAGGACTAAAGTCCTTACTACAAACAACTGAATTAGTTAATCTCAAAGGAATTCATCATATTTTCAGCCGTTTTCAAATAGTCCGAATACTCTGATTTCTCCGCAGTGTAAGTAATCACGTAAGCTTTATTATTCATCAACGTCCAAGTTTGCATTTTTTTGGTATTGGTTTGTCCGTCTTTATCATCAAAAACAACTGTATAACCTCGATGATTAGCAATCGTTTTAGGATTTTCTTCTAAAATTTTAACATCAGTAAAATTAGTTTTAATTTGCTTGAGAGACGATTGATTGTATTCATCGAGAGACATCGGTTTTGGCAAATCTTCTATGCTGACAGTAATTTGTTCTTGATAAGCATCAGCGGTGTTCTTTTTGGGGGCTATGAATACAACCACATCGTTAATTACTGGATTTTGTAACTCTTGTTTTTCCCACTTTTCAGGGTATTTGATTTTAAACTGATGGGTAGAACTTTGATAACTTAATAAATTTTCAACTTGAGTTTTAGAGAAATGTTGGATTGCGAAGGCGGAAATGGCGATCGCCCCAGCAACTCCGAGTCCCATTAAAGCCGGCTTCCATCCCAAAGCAAATCTAGGAGTTCTGCGATCGGGAGATGGCGATGGCGGGCGATCGCTCAGTTTACCAAGTCGCTGCAAAAGAACTTGAGTATCTTTTGGCCTGTCTTTCGGAAAATAAGCCATCAAATCATCAATCAAATCTGCTAGCGGCTTCGATGTTTGAGTCGCCACATTCCGCCAAATCAATTTACCCGATCGCGGATCTTCCTGCAAATTTCTCGGTTCTTGAGCCGTCAGCAAATACACAAAATTCCGGCCCAAAGCAAAAAAATCAGAACGTGGCTCAGCCTTGCCCTTTTTTTGTTCTTCGGGAGTGTAACCCATCGAAGAAATGCGAGTTACTTCTCCAGTTGCTCTCTGAATAGTTTCTGTAACTTCCCGCACCGCCCCAAAATCAATTAATACTAATTTTCCGTTCGACCGGCACATGACATTTTGCGGCTTAATATCTCGGTGAAAATAATTTTGATTGTGAACGAGATTCAATATTTCCGTCAGTTGTGTCAACCAGTCAATAGCTAGTTCCGAAGAAATAGGTTGGTAATTATGAGCTTCCAACCACTGCTGCAAATTTTTACCTTCAATTTTCTCCATCACCAGACAGTGCAAAGATTTATCAGTACCCTTAACTCTGAAAGTAAAATAGCCTTCAGATTCAACTGTCGGGAGTCCCGGATGCTTCAGCCGCTGCAAAACGTGAGCTTCTCTCTGAAAAAGTTCCACACCTAGAGTATCGTTGTTCATCAGAACTTTCAACACTTTCTGAGTACCGTCTCTGTCTCTGACTGCAAAAGTTTTACCAAATCCTCCTTGTCCCAAAACAGTAATTACCCGATAGCGTGCGTTGATTAGCAACTCAGATCCGCAAGTTTGGCAAAAATTGATAGTGTCAAGATTTTCTGGATGGCGACAGTTGGGATTAATGCAGTAGCTCATGGTATGGAGGAATTAGCTTGGTAGAAATAGTATCTCGTGCCAAAGCAGCTTCCTGAAAGCTATCCGAATTGGGGATAGCTTGGAATTAGTGCGGTGCTTGTCAGCATTGATTATTAAACATGATATAACATTACTCATGTTTTGAATACTGAATGAGAGAATCTCATTTTTGTAAAAAGCATTTTTTTGTTGGAGTGCGAGCTGGGACGCTCGGGAGTCTTATATCACCTGTGCGATCGGGGACGATCGCACTAAAAAAGCTGGCACGCTGGATGCTGGGTACTAAATTCTCGCACAATCTAAAATCTAAAATCTAAAATCTAAAATCTAAAATCATATGACAGGTCAAACCCATAAGAAAACAAACTTAATCGCCAGCCCCTATTTAGAAATCGACTATCAAGGCGAAGTGGTACGCTTGGAACTGACCAAGACTGAACACGTACTGGGACGAAATCCCCAACAAGCTGACTTGCTGGTTCCCAAAGATTGGGAGAAGCTGTCGAGATGTCAAGCGATTTTGCGCCAAGAAGGGGACGACTATCGCATCTATGACGGCGACGGCCTCAAACCCAGCAGTAGCGGGTTATTTGTGCTTCCGACTGAAACTCCTGTAACTCCGACTCAAGGCTGCGTTTTGCGACACGGAATCGAGTTGCGGATTGGTACGGATTTGAGAAATCCGGTGCGGGTGAGTTATTTCAATCCCGGAAGTCCGGCGCTGGCCGTTTTGGGTTCGCGGGAGTCTGTGTCTCTGCGAAATCGATCGGTCGTCTTGGGGCGCGATCGCAATTCTACGCTACAGTTAAATTCGCCGATCGTCTCCCGCAGCCATTGTGCGATCGACGCCAACAAACGCGGAGACTACGTTCTCACAGACAAGAGCGCTAACGGCGTTTTTATTAACGGCAAACGAGTTAAAAATGAAGCTATATTGACCGAAGGTGCAAAAATTCGCATCGGCCCTTTTCTGCTAATTTATCAAAATGAAGAAATAACAGTTATCGATCCGGGAAATGCGATCGGCTTAGAAGCAATTAACTTAAACCGACCTTTTGTCAACGATATTTCCCTAGTAATTGAACCCGGACAGTTAGTGGCGTTAGTCGGAGGAAGCGGCGCGGGGAAATCCACATTAATGCGAACCTTGCTGGGAATTGAAACCACAAATCGTGGCGCCGTTTACGTCAACGGCGACGAATTGCGGAAAAACTTTGAATGCTACAGTTCTTTAATCGGTTACGTGCCTCAGGATGATATAGTCCACGGCGAATTAACAGTTACAGAAGCCCTAACTTACGCAATTAAATTGCGCTTGCCGCCGGATGTCGATGTCGAGCAAGTTTTGACAAAAACTCTGACCGATATTGAGATGTTGGACAAGCGAAAAACCCTTGTAAAAGACCTTAGTGGCGGACAGAGAAAGCGGGTTAGCATCGGCGTCGAATTGCTTGCAGATCCGAAGTTGTTTTTCTTGGACGAACCAACTTCTGGACTAGATCCGGGGCTGGATAAAAAGATGATGGAACTGCTGCGGAATTTGGCAGATAAAGGTCGGACGGTGGTTTTGGTGACGCACGCTACGGCAAATGTCAATTTGTGCGATCGCCTAGTTTTTCTCGGCCGCAACGGCTACCTTTGCTACTTCGGCCCGCCCGCAGATGCTGCAAATTTCTTTGGAGTCAATCAAGCAGACTTTGCCAATATTTATAACGAGTTAGAAATCGGCGAAAAGGTCATCAAAGAATGGGCGAATACCTATCGGAATTCCGCCTATTACCAGCGGTACATAACCGCGCCCTTAAGTCCAAAAGCACCGCAAAAACAAGCACCTCCCGTCAAACTTCCCCAACCCGCCAAAGTTTCCCCAATCAAACAACTGTTTATCCTCGCCGATCGCTATTTCAAGCTAACTTTACGCGACCCAGTTAACGTTGGTTTAGGACTGTTAACTGCTGCTGTTTGCCCGATTTTGCTAGCCGGAATCAAAGATATAGAACCGCTAGTTACCGGAACAGCAGACGATCCAGCGCTGGCTTTTTTAGCTTTGCGAATTTTGTTTGTATTTACATCGGCAGCTATTTGGGTAGGTTTGTCCAGTTCTCTGCAAGAAATTGTCAAAGAATCAGCCGTTTACCAGCGAGAAAGATTGGTGAATTTAGGTTTACTGCCCTATGTCGGTTCCAAGTTTCTGGTGCTGGGAGGATTGGCCTTGTTGCAAACAGTGCTAATGACCGCAGTAATTTTAATTGGTTTTAAACAGCCGTCACCGGATATAATCGCTTGGCCGCTGGGTTTGGGAATTACAGTATTTTTAACGCTGTTGGCTAGCATGAGTTTGGGATTGATGGTATCGGCATTTGTGAAGAATGGCAGTCAGGCCAACAGTGCTTTGCCTTTGCTGTTAGTGCCGCAAATTATTTTTTCGGGAGTCTTGTTCAGTCTGGGAAGTTTGTTTAAAATCGAGAAAATCGGTCAGTATATCTCGTGGTTGACGGTAAGCCGCTGGTCTGTGGGTGCTTACGGTAGCTTGGTTAACGTGAACGCGATGGTGCCAAAGCCGATCGAATTACCCGATCGAACAATCTTACCGCAGTTATTCGAGAAAAGCGCCGTCTACGAACCAACTTGGCAAAACCTAGCCTTGAATTGGGGAATTTTAGGATTGCACGCCGCCGTTTATTTGACCGTAACTTTGCTGTTGCAGAAGCGGAAAGATATTTTCAAATAACGCAGAATATGGTTATATTTTCTTAGTCCCTCTCTGCTGGGACTTTCTTTGAGGTGAAGCGATTTCTAATCGCCAAGGGCAAAAGGGCAAAAGTGTAAAAAGCTAGAAAGTCTACGCAGCCACACACGCAACTCGAAAACCGCGGGTACAGCAGACATCGTTCGGCGCACTGTGGTCACGAGTAGCCGATTGACAGTTAAAATCACTGCAAAACGAACCACCGCGCATCAGCCGATGATTGTTTGTTCCCGTTTCCCAAGAACTTCCGTCAGTCCGTGCAGCATCATAATTATCATGCCATTTATCGCTGCACCATTCCTCAACATTCCCGTGCATATCGTACAACCCAAAAGCATTGGGGGGAAAACTTCCCACATCTATGGAGCAGCTTGAGTCATAGTTGACTACTTCTGGAGATATACAGTGACAGGTTTCCCCAAAATGGAATGCGGTTGTTGTACCCGCACGACAGGCGTATTCCCATTCGGCTTCACTCAGTAAGCGATATGTTTTCCTAGTTGTTTGCGACAGTTTCTCACAAAATTTGACAGCATCATACCAGGATACATTTTCTACAGGACGTTTTTCACCTTTAAAGCACGATGGGTTGTTTCTCATAACTGCTTCCCACTGTTCTTGGGTGATGGCGTATTTACCTGCATAAAATGTCGGTACTGTGACTCGATACTGCGGAATTCGATCGCCACTAACTGTGTAGATGTCAGGGGGGCCCATCGTAAATGTGCCGCCGGGAATCTTTACCATTTCTAAGCTGACACCGCGCCCTAGGTTTTCACTAAAGTATTCGGCTTGTCGCTGTTCTGTTTTGACGATCCTTCCCCATTGGTAGAGTGTGATGACTTCAAATTGAAAGGTCTCTGCTGGACTTAGTTTTTCGTCAGCTATGATTTTATTTGGTGTTGGTGGTTGTGCAGCAACACACGCAACCCGAAAACCGTTGAATCTCTCGCCATAGATCGGCTGTTCGCAGCTACGAACAGCCGATCGGCAATTGCTCGGATCGTTGGCCCACGAACCACCGCGCAACATCCGACAATTGTTTCCTGATTCCCAAGAACTTCCGTCAGTCGGTGCACCATCATAATTGTCAAGCCATTTATCGCTGCACCATTCCTCAACATTCCCGTGCATATCGTACAACCCAAAAGCATTGGGGGGAAAACTCCCCACATCTGTGGGTTCGTTTGATTCGGTTATGTAGTTGACTAATTCCGGGGTAATCGTTTCGCCAAAATGAAATGGGGTTGTTGTACCCGCACGACAGGCGTATTCCCATTCCGCTTCACTCAGTAAGCGATATGTTTTCCCAGTTGTTTCCGACAGTTTCTCACAAAATTCGACAGCATCATACCAGGATACACATTCAACAGGAAGTTTTTCACCTTTCAAGTACGATGGGTTGTTTCCCATGACGGCTTCCCACTGTGCTTGAGTGATGGGGTATTTCCCTGCATAAAAAGCTGGTACTGTGACTTGATGCTGCGGGCTTTCGTCATCCTCTCGTCCTGCTTCGTCGTTGGGGGAACCCATCATAAATGTGCCACCGGGAATGTAAACCATTTCCAGTACAATACCATTACCTAAATCTTCTGGAAAAAATCGAGCAAATGACTTACGACGACTGTTTTTTTGTCCATCCGCATCGACTGTGATAACATAAAACCCAAAGAGAGGAAAATGGTTTTGTAAACATTGTTTTATATTCTCCTCATCCCGATCTTTCAGCAGTAAAAAAGCAGCAGATTTCACCTGCATTGACTCATCCTGCAATGCTCCAAGTATCAAATCTAAGCCTGCTTCCCCATATTTGGGCGCTTCGGAGAGTGCGGCGATTCTAACTTCGATCGCGGACGAGGCTAAGCGGCGTTTAACGCCGGCGATGCCTCCGAGTACAGCAGCATTGACCGGAATTGAATTTTGACCGCCCTTGACGGCATCGTATTCTCTAGGTTTATTTTGATTGTCAGACATAATTTCAACCAGGTACTTTTGCGAGTTTGTCGGGTTGCAAGGTCGGCATCGCGAGCAATTCCTCAACGGAGAAAGGTTGCGGTTGAGGAATTGCAGCTTCAGCATCCATGAGCTCTTTGATTTTCTCAAAAATCAAAACAGTTTCTGTTTCTCCGTCAGTTAGTTGATCGTAAAAATTAGGTATGGAGAACCAATGTTCAAAAGCAATCTCTAACAAACCGTTAGTTGCTAATTGCACTTGCCAGTACCGAGAATATCTGGCATCAACTATCTCAAATAACGGGGCTGGATTCTCTAGAGGATAATAAGTATAGCGCTCATCGCAAATATAGTACGATAAATTCCCTTGCCATT
>NZ_JAEQCB010000220.1:0-10160 GCF_020738785.1 Microcoleus sp. PH2017_05_CCC_O_A
AGTTGGTGCATTTGGCTTTTGGTATTTTAAAGTCCCAAAAGCCTTTCGATCCAACTTATTTACTTGCTACCCCTTGACAGATCAAGACAGTATCTACAAATTTGGTTTCAAAAATATAACAAATTGTTCTAACACGGCAAATTATGAATTACCAATTACAATTACCAATTACCAATTACCAATTACGCTTATGCTATATTTAGCCCAAGTACAAAAGAAGGAAATTTCAGGTGAGATAAGTCTGCAATTGCTGGCTTGTCAAAATTATGATGAGACATGGGCTATTCTTTTTCAAGAAACTGTCTTGACGCTACCGCCAGATTTCGATCGCAATGTTTTAAATGAAGGGATGCTAGTATTAGCAGATATTGGCGAAAATAGCAAGATTTTGTTGCATATTCAAGCGGCTACAAACTGGGTGCTAGAATTAGTTCAGAAGTATTTAACAACAGGCTTTACTCCCGATTTTTTGCAGCAAGAAGCCCAGAAGGCGGAAGGGTGGCGGCAATCTCTCACCTTGCAAAGTCAAGAGTTGTCTCGCCGCTTTATCGAAGTTGAAGCCCGCCGCGAACAAATTCAAAATTTAGAGGCCAAACTACAACAGGAAAAGGAATTGCTCGAAAGTACGATCGCCCAATTGAAAAATTCAACCACTACACCACCACTTTGACTCCAATTAACACAAAACAGTTAAGGACACGGCACTGCCGTGTCCCTACAAATCTCATTTGCAATTTGCTGGACATCATATAATTTGTAACTTGACAAATAGCCCTTACCCGTTGCCGAATCGCCAGCCAAATTGCCCGCTGCTAAAGCACTTTTGACTTCAACCAAGCGGCGGGGAGACACAACAGTTTCTGAGAATTGGTAACGTATGCCCGCTTCTGAAACACATCGTACTGATTGCGCTCGATCGCATTTAAGATTCTGCTGTACAACATCGTAGCAGCCCACACTGTCCAGCGGATATCGGGACTGAGCACTTTAATTCCCGGTTCGGCGCTGGCGTATAATTTGCGAGCTCGCTGAATTTGAAAGCGCATCAATTCCCGCCAGCGGTTGTCAATTACACCGTTGAATAAATCTTCTTCGGTATAGTTGAACAAAGCTAAGTCTTCTAAGGGAATGTAAATGCGGCCACGACGGGCATCTTCTCCCACATCGCGCAGAATATTCGTCAACTGCTTGGCTATACCGAGGGCGACGGCTTCTTCTTTGGGAATTCTATTCCCCCAGTGCCAATTCCAATTAGCCGCAGAGTTGGATTCGTCTACGCCCATCACAGACATCGACATCAGCCCAACAGTGCCGGCTACTCGGTAACAGTAAAGATTGAGCTCTTCAAAAGTTTCGTAGCGACTGCGGTATAAGTCCATTTGCTGGCCCGCAATCATCTCTCGAAACGGCTGAATGTCGATCGGGAAACGAGACAGCGTATCCACCAAAGCCACGTCATAATCATCGTGGGGATGGCCCGCAAACACAGATTCTAGGCGTTTTTCCCACAAATTTAGCGTTTCAGGGGTCGTAGCCTCAGAACCAGGCCCGTCTACGAGTTCGTCGGTGCGGCGGCACCAGACGTAAATCGCCCAGATTGCCCGACGCTTGGCTTCGGGCATGAGTTGAGTGCCTAAATAAAAATTTTTGGCATAACTCGCTGTGACTTGGCGGCACAGTTCGTAGGATTCATCCAAAGAGGCCAGAGTTCTCATGCACTGGAGTTTTGACAGTTGCAGCATCCGAGAATAAGAAATTTAAAGATTAGAACTGACATTCCCCCGTTGAGACAACAGGAGATTCTTTTACGTCTTGAGGACTTACGCATCTGAACAAAGAAACTGGGTTTTTGAACCGAGATTGAGGGTTCTAAGCAAATATTTTGGCTAAAAACCCGGTTTCTGGTCGCCCGTGCGTCAGCCCCAGTCTTTATGAAAAATTCTTAATTTTTCATTTTTTATTGGCAGTTGAAATAGCCTGCGCTGTCAGCTTACCAGAAAGCACGGCACCTTCCATACTCGCAAGATAACGCTGCATCGTATAATCCCCCGTTAGATAGAAATTGCTAATCGGAGTTGTTTGCGAGGGACGGCATTCCTGGCGTCCGGGGGTGGCTTTGTAGACGGAACGTGGGGTTTTGACTACGTGATATTTGAGCACTTTGGCGGGTTCTGGGATTTGGTCGGGAAAGAGTTTTTCTAACTCGACCATTGTGGCTGCGACGATATCTTCGTCAGATTTGCCAATCCAGTCTTTGGCGGGTGCGAGTACCAGTTCCAGCATGGATTTGTCTGGGTTGGCATATTCGCGGCAGGTGTTGCTCATGTCGGCGTAGACGCTCAGTAAGGGCGATCGCGAGAATAGCAAATGGTCGATATCTGTCAGCTTGCGATCGAACCACAAGTGTACATTAATCACCGGTACTCCCTCCAAACCTTCGAGCTTTTTGAAATAATCCATTTCGCCCCAAGGTTTCGGCATCATCAACTTTAGCGGGTCAACCGGCATCGCCGAAACGTAAAGATCCGCCGTCAGAATTTCTTCCTCGGCCCCCTTGACGCCGCCAATCTGGAAACCGCGCACCGTATTGTCATCATTGAGCAAAAACTCTCTGATGGGTGCATTCAGCCGGACTTCGCCACCGCGTTCAGTTATGTAGTCTACCATCGGCTGACACAACCTCTCCGTAGGGGAACCGTCTAAAAAGGCCATTTTCGAGCCTTTTGTCTCTTGCAAGAAGCGGTTGAGGGCTGTCAGCAGAATGGTTGCAGATATTTCGTGGGGGTCGATAAAATTCAGCGCCTTGGACATGGCGATGAATACTTCTTTTTCGACTCTGGGGGGGACGTTTTGCTTTTTCAGCCAGTCTGAAAACGAGTATTTGTCCATTTCTTCGACGTATTTCTGGCCTTGAAGTATCGCCGGAAGCAAACCGATGCCGAAACTGATTTTTTCGGCCCAGGTGAGCATATCGTTGTTTCTGAGGATAGCCACAAGGCCATTCAACGGAGCCGGAATATTGGGAAAGTCAAAGCGAGAATAGGTTCCGGGCGTTTCCGGCTGATTGAAAATCATCGAATGTTCTTTCCATTGCAGCCTGTCTTCAATGTCAAGTTCTTTGAAGAGTTTCAGCATATTTGGGTATGCACCGAAGAAGATGTGGAGGCCGGTTTCGTACCAGTCGCCGTCTGCATCTTTCCAGGCGGCTACTTTACCGCCGAGTACGTCCCGACTTTCTAGGAGGATGGGGGTGTGACCCGCATCGGTAAGATATTTAGCGCAGGAAAGTCCTGCTAAGCCTGCTCCGGCGATCGCAACTCGCATTTAATACTACTTGGCCTCTATATTCACTTTGTGTTCATTATACTTTACAACTCGTTACAAAATTTTGGGCAATCTGTAGGGACGTGGTTGTGCCGTGTCCGGTGCGGGGCGATCTGGTTCTTAGCTATTTTTAGGGAAATTTGCCATGCAGTTGCTATTTTTTGCCCTACGTGCTAGAATTAGTAAACATACTGAAAATAAAAACTATGAACAGTTTTGTCAGCGACGAGACCTTAAGGCACGAAGCCGAAATTGCCTGGCTTGTAGATATCAGCAAAATGCCTTGGGTGCGAGAGAGCGAGGTAAATTTTTCTACCAGAAAAGGAGTCTCTAAAAAACGTCTTTCAGAGCTTCAGCAAGGTCAAACTTTAGTGGGGTATGCAGAATTAGAAGATGATGCCCCTCCTACCGGAAATCATAAGTGTTTTATCAGACGAATTTTCACACTTCGTGAAAATGACTATGAAGCTTACAAAGTAGGTAGCTCTACACAGGCAGATCATCCTACTGAAGCAGTAGAACCATTAAGTATAGAACCTAAACACAAAGGGCTATCTCCGAGTAAGAAATCTCAAATAGCTGTGAGAGTTCCCCGTAGTCTTTTTAGCAAGCTCAAAAGATATGTTCAGCAAACGGGCATATCTCAAACTGATGTCATAGTTAGCGCTCTAGCTAGTCATCTAGATTCTGTCGAAGATATACCAATCATTCAGAGGCTATTAGAACTTGAAAAGAGAGTTTCTGTGTTGGAAATCAAGAGCTAATAGATACAGCCATTAGGTAAAACATCTATTTTATAGATGGGAATGACCACTTGAGGGCACAATCTGTATAGACTTTAAACTTAGTATAAAACGATGGTACAAACAATTCAAGCTCGAAATGTCACGATGTACGGCTTGAGAACAAAATTTGGAATTAAATTAGTCAGAGATGACCAATTCTTTCGCGAGTGGCAGGATAATTTGCCAGAAATCTCAGAAGCTGAGAAACAGCGATTAGACAGAGTGCAAGCAAGTTACACAAATTTACTAGAATATCCCCCACTTCTAGAAAATACAGTCAAAATGGTAGTATTGTCTCCATTGTTGGATTTAGCAGATTTTTATCTTGCTCCTTTTCACGTTACTTCCGAAAAGTCTGTAGAAATTGTTGACGAAGATGAAGGAATGATTGTCAGGGGACAGTTGGATGTTCTAGCTTTGTTTCAGGAGTTTTGGGTAGTAGTTATCGAGTTCAAGAAAGCGGCGTTCTCTTTGGAAGTAGGGATTCCGCAGTTGCTAGCTTATATGTTAGCTAATCTGAAGAGCGATCGACCTACTTACGGATTGTTAATGAATGGGGCAGATTTTCTATTTGTCAAATTAGTTAAGGGGGAAACACCGCAGTACGCTTTTTCTCGGAAGTTTTGCCTTTTAAATCCAGGGAACGAGTTGTACACCGTGCTGAGTATTTTGAAGCGCCTCGGTGAGTTGAATGTAGGTAATCTGAGTTAGTGGGGGAATCAGAAACCGGGTTTTTGCAAAAATCTTTGATTTTCACCCGCAGATTCAGTGAAAAACCCAGTTTTTTTGCTTGGAAAGGTTACGCATTTAAACCACTAACGAGGCCTGTAGGGTGCGTCAGCTCAATCGCTCCAAAAGCTAAGGTAAACGCTGTGGGCTGACGCACCCTACAATACTTTTACATACATGAAAACGTGCGATATGCTGCCAATGCTGCTTGTTTTACAGCTTCTGGGACGATCGGAAAAGTAGTCAAAACATACGCAAATTCTGCTTCCGTTAATTCGTAAAGGTGAGCGATGATGCCATCTAATTCCGCTCGCAATTTAGCGCGTTCTGTTTCATCGGTAACGCCTTCTCGGTGCGAGTTTAAGCCGACTTCTTGGGCTAATTCGTCAAATTCTGGGGCAGTGCAGATCAGTTTTGCGGCGCGCTGTACGATGTCCGAGAAGTATTTGTCACCAGTGGTTAATCGCGGGATAGGAATTTGGTAAATATAAAACATATTAAGAGTTGTAGTCACTTTTTGACGGAGAAACCAATCCACAATAAAAGAGTTACACATTGCACAAAAAGCCAACATTTCTGCTTGACCAATTTTAGATTTACCTAAATCGATACTGGTACTATTATTATCAAAGAACACTCTGCTGGGAGCAATGGTCGTAATTAATGTACGCGAGTCAGTATTACGAGCAATTCGTCGATGTACCCAACGATAGCATTGATAATCAAGTATCTGATTGCAATCTTTATTATTTCCAAGTAATTCTTTTCTCCCCATTTTTTCTTCGATCCAGTATGGCGCAGATTCATCAGTTTTAGTGAATTGATGAAACATTTTTCCTACAAAAAGTGGTAGACTATTGCTTGTGGCTTGAAGTTGAAAAAAATCAGTTCTGTTACCCCTGTCAAATTCGCGATGTAGTATACAATTCCATTTCCCCTTAATCTGTTCGCCAAGTAACGGGAATTGCAGCATTTTTTCAGCAATCCGAATATCTCCATCATTTTTAAACTCCATCACCGACAGAGAGTCAGGAGATAACTTCCGCACTAATTCAACGCTAATTCGCAAGCTATCAGCATTAGGAAACCTTTGCAGTTCCTCCACATCAAGACGCATAAAAGCAGAGGAAAACTCAGTTGTTATCCCATCCTTCTCAAAAGTAAGAACAACTATTTTGAAACTCTTATGAACCCCTTCAAAAATTGTTTTGCGATTTTCTAAACAAAATAACCCCGTGACTTGTGTTTGACTAAATAACATTTCCCGCAGTTGCTTAGTACCCAAGTCAGTGTAAATGCCGCTGGGAATCACAATCCCGCACTCGCCACCTCTGCGTAAGAGATTAAAACATTGTTCTACAAAAAGTTTATAGAGGTTAATATCCGTACCTGCTTTTTTACCATTGACAATCGAAATCTGATTTTTGTACTGTTCTGCTGAACAATAGTAAGCACTAATGTGGGGAAAATTGCTCTGATATTCCAACCAAGCATTAGCAACTTCAGAATCTTGCAAGAGTTTCTTTTGCTCTTTTTCAAAGCTCTTAATATCCATCTTTTTTTTCGTCACTAAATTGCTATGATTAGCAAAAAACTCCTTAGCATCTGGCTTGAAAACTTCCCAAGGTGGATTAGCAATAATCGCATCAAATCCTCCCCGTTCTAAAATTCTGTCAAAGTGATATCCCCAGTGAAACGGTTGCAATCTTGCAATATCATCAATAGTTAAAACTCGTTTATGAGGTTTCCCCGCTAACTGCACCTCTTCGTACTTAATTTTCAGCCTGGTAAACTCATCAAACAATAACTGATTTAACTTGACTTGCGACTCCTGGTTTAACTTTTCAATATGCTGCCGCAAATTCAATAATCGCGATTCTTGAGAAGTTCCTTCCTCTTCCCCAGACTGAAAAGCGTGTTTTTTATATAAATCAATCGACTTATTCTTGTCCGCTAAAATTCCTTTGTAATTAGCAGAAGCTAAAATTTGCAGTAAATTACCTTGGCGCGAATTTCCTACAGAATCAAATCGTTCTTCATCAACCCGAATCAATCCAATTTCGCAATTTCCACTGCTTCCGGCATGATATCCACGCCGTAGAGGTTGTCGCTGATAATCCGTTTTTTGATATAATAGTTGAGTGATGAATGCTCTGTTTCGATGGTTTTGAGTAAGTCGTTGAGATAGCGGTCATTTAAAAACTTGCTTGTACCGATGATTGTTGAATAGATGTAAATCAGCGTTTTCATCGCTGCGACTAAAAACGCGCCGGAACCGCAGGCTGGGTCTAATAATGTGAGGTTTGGGAGGATTTCTTCTAGTAGGTGGCGGCAGAGATTTGCGTCGAGATTGGTGAGGAGTTCGGTGATTGTTTCAAATTTATGAGAAGAACCCCCCCGGCCCCCCTTGCTAAGGGGGGAGAAAGAGGGGGAGGGGGAGGAAGAGTTGGAGGAGTTGAGGGATTGGTTGACTTTATCGAGGATTAGTTTGTTGATTGTGCGATCGCACAAATATTCAGTAATCTCCGGCCTGGTATAATAAGCACCAAAGGCTTTTTGGTTAATGTATTTCTCAAAGATGTATCCCAAAACTGCCGGATTAATTTCGTTTTCCTTCCCACCAACCGTATCGTCGAGATTCCAAGAATAGCGCGCAAATAAATCTAATATTTTCTCGAAAGCAGCATCGGGTATAGCAATATTCAGATAATTCTGTTCGATGGGATGTTCCAGAAATAGTCCCCCATTCAAATATTTAATATTGCCAATCAGCCTTTCAACCTTATAACTTCGTTCATATTGTGGCTTAGCAAATCCCTCAAAAAACAGTGTTTTCAAGAATTCCGAGTAAAATAAATCGGTTCCCCGCAGTTTACTTTCAGCTAACTTTTCCTGCAAATATAGCATTTTGCCGCTGTCGATAAACCCTTTGCGCTGCAAAAAATAAACAAACATCAAACGGTTGAGTAAAACCGAAGTATACCAGCGCCTGTCTGTCTCCTTATCTATCCCGGAAATCACACTTAAAAATTCAACGTGTTGCTGTTTGAACTCTTCAAAAAACTTCTTAGTAACTCGTTCAACATCCAATCCAGCCTGCAATCTTTGGGCGACATCAATCACCGATAGCGTTTCTAATTCTGCTAATTCAACTTTTAAAGCTGTGACTTTACTCAACATTAAATCGCAAGGTTCCCGTTTCACATATACACGATCGCGAGGATAAAGTTTTGTACCTTCGCACTTCACCCAATACCAAAGAGATTTAGTCCGATTTGCATCAATAAAAATTAATATATTTTCGCGGGATATCTGGACAATTTCGCGATAGATTGTCAATCTTTTGGCCGCATTGGGAATGTTACCGCTAGCGGTGGTAATTTCATATATAACTACTCCTAAAAGTTGGGCGATGGCTGTTCGGGAATAAGTCTCGCCATCAACTTCTGCGGGTATGGTTTTGCGGGATGATGGATTATCCCAACCGAGTTGTTGGACGAATAGTTTGTTGAATTCAAAGTCTTGGAGAAGTTGACGGGATTCTGTAAGTGTTTGCGGCATGGTTATATATTAAGGAAGAAGGAAGAAGGAAGAAGGAAGAAGGAAGAAGGAAGAAGTAAGTTAAATCTGAGATGTTGTACTATTTTCAAGAACTGGCAAGATGCCCGTTCCACAAGACTTAATTTGATTTTGGAATGGGCATCTTGCCCGTTCCCGGTTTCTCGACTCCCAATAATTATATCCTCTGAAACAAACCTAAAGAACAAATAATCATTGGTTCCCGTTTGTCTCCATCTTCACTAACTATACAAAAACGATCGTCCATTCTCAATGCTACGACTAATTCGGCTAAAGCCCGATCGCCAATACCGCTTTTTAACTGCCGATTCAACGTGTCAATTGCCGACTGGCGCAGGGGATAGCGGTAAATTTCATCAATGGCTTTTGCCAATTCCTCGGATGCGAATATTGTACCACGCATGGACTGCGCGTAATTTTTCAAACGTTCGTAGGTTCGGAACCGAGCACCGGAGGATCTCCCTAATTGTCCGCCCGCAGTTAACTCTTCTTCTGCTATCAATTCAGCACCTTTTTTGACTAATTCGTGATGCTGTTTGTCTCTCGAAATGGCAGGAGTCGCTTCGTCGCAGGCGGCAATTCTTAATATTGCCAGTTGCGATTGTGTGACACTGTTTCCCGCGCGATCGACCCAAATCAACGAATCATTACCCTCGGTAGTTTTCATGTACAATAAAACTCCTTCTGGCTGCAATGGTACGGGTGTATGAGCGCGAGTTGAGTAAACTACATTTGGCATTGATTCAATGGTTTTCTTCAAAGTCGGATTATTGTCAGTCGCATTTTTCCAAATCTGAAAAGCTTCTGATGTTAGGTCAACTTCGGCATCTTCTTCTCCATCTAAAATCCCGGATTTTTCATTGTAAATATCCAGAATGACTTGTGGTGAATCGTCCTCAAAAAATGTCTCGTCGGTGCCGACAACTTCGGCATTTTCCTGTAATTCTGTCTACTCTTCCCGCCCGCTGAATCAACCGAATGATTGCCCAAGGTAAGTCATAGTTAACGATAATTGCACTGTCTTGTAAATTGTGCCTTTCACTCAGAATGTCGGTGGTAATTAAGACGCGCATTTTAGCCATTTAAATCTGCGTTGATAGCGTGTTTTATATTCTCCATAAACTACTTCTGCCCGCTGCTTAAAGCTTTTTTTGTTGAACAGCAATTCGGCTTCGATATCTAAAAGTTCGCCCGAATCATCTGGGTGCATCTCAATTTGGTCAGGGCGAAGCATTCCGGCAGATAATTCATTAGTAATAAGCAAAGATTTACTGCCGAAATGCTTCTCCCCTACGGGTATATTCGCAACACTGAGATGCTCCGAATCATCTTCGGTTTCTTCGCTATCAAAATTGCTAATTACCACTGAATCAGCATCTTCATCGCTGTTGCGGGTATCCAACAATTCTGCATCCTGAGTGCCGATCGGGATATCGGAGTTTTGCCCGATCGCATACAAATAAACAAAATTCCGCAGGATGTGCCGCTCGATCGACTGAATAAACGGTCGCTGTTCTGCTTCAGTCGGCTGTTGTTTGGGTTTTTTGGCGATGTAATTTCCGAGTCCGTAACGGGGCAGATTTAGGGCGTTGATGACTTCGACAATTTCCTCAAAGTCAAGCTGGGAGTTGGTTGTGGAAGTTTCCGAGGAAAACTTAATGGTTCTGGGAATGCGATCGGGAAAATAGGAGCGAGTGCGATTGGCAAATTCTAGATATTTGCGATCGGTTTCTGCATCAGTTT
>NZ_JAEQCB010000221.1:0-7220 GCF_020738785.1 Microcoleus sp. PH2017_05_CCC_O_A
GTGAGTGCCGACACTACCAGGATGAAGCAGGAAGTAAACGAAGCTCAAAGTCCAATATTGTCCAATCTTGAGTAACTTTGGGTAGGATTTATGTAACGGTTCTCAGGTTTACTGACCGACGACTGGAAAAAACAACCATAGTTGGTGCTCAGGCAAAGCCGCCGGTCTGACAAAGATGTGCTTTCTCATCTAGTTCTCAGGCTGCTTTTATTAAAAACACGCAGAATTCTGTTAGCAAACTCTTTAGATCGTTATTCACCGTACCGGAGAAGTTTGATGATTCCAGAGAAACTTCGATTGCAGCAAGACCAAGACCGGATCGCCTACTGGAAACGCTGGGGACCCTATGTAAGTGAGCGACAATGGGGCACGGTGCGGGAGGATTACAGCCCCGATGGCTCGGCTTGGGATTATTTTCCTCACGACCAGGCCCGATCGCGCGTCTACCGTTGGGGTGAAGATGGCATTGCCGGAATTTCTGACACAAGACAACGCTTATGTTTTGCGATCGCCCTGTGGAATGGTCACGATCCCATTCTCAAGGAGCGCATTTTTGGCTTAACAGGCAATGAAGGCAATCATGGCGAAGATGTCAAGGAATATTATTTTTATCTCGACAGCACCCCGACCCATTCCTACATGAAATGCCTGTATAAGTACCCACAGCAGGCATTTCCCTATGCTCAATTAGTCGCAGAAAATCAACGCCGCGGCAAACTAGAACCCGAGTTTGAATTGCTGGATACTGGTATTTTTGATGGCGATCGCTACTTCGATGTCTTTGTAGAATATGCCAAAGCCACAGCGGAAGATATTCTGATTCAAATCACGATCGCCAATCGCGGCAGTGAAGCTAGCACCTTACAGTTATTACCCACGCTATGGTTTCGCAATCTCTGGGACTGGAACCCGGACATCACACCGCCTTTAATCAAAGTCGTGCATTCTGATCCAACGTTCAGTCAACTCGAAGCCCAGCATCCCACCCTGGCAACGCATTGGCTTTACTGTGAGGGTGATGCAGAATTACTATTTACGAATAACGAAACCAATTATCAGCGATTGTTTGGCACAGCGAATCGATCGCCCTATGTGAAAGATGGCATTAATAACTATGTGGTGAATGGTGATGCTCAAGCGATTAATCCCGATCGGGTCGGCACAAAATTTGCCGCCCGTTATTCGCTGACCTTGGCACCAGGAGCCACCAAAACCGTGCGCCTGCGGTTGAGCGATCGGTCCCAATTGTCCGCCCCGTTTAGCGCTGAGTTTGAGCAGATTTTTCAGACCCGGAAACAGGAAGCCGATCAGTTCTATCAAGAGGTTTCGCCCTTTCCCCAATCGGACGATGAACGCAATATTCAACGCCAAGCGTTTGCCGGACTGCTCTGGAGCAAACAATATTATCAATACAGCGTGAATGACTGGCTGAAAGGCGATCCGGGACAACCCGCGCCGCCTACCGATCGCAAAGCCGGACGCAATCACGAATGGGGCACACTGTTCAGTGAAGATATTCTCTCCATGCCCGACAAGTGGGAGTATCCCTGGTTTGCCGCGTGGGATTTAGGATTTCATTTGATTCCGTTAGCGATGATCGATCCGGCGTTTGCCAAGTTGCAACTCGATCGCCTCACCCGTGAATGGTATATGCATCCCAATGGCCAACTCCCGGCCTATGAATGGAAATTTAGCGATGTGAATCCTCCGGTGCAGGCGTGGGCGGCATTGCAGGTCTATCAAATTGAGCAAAAATCCACTGGGAAGGGCGATCGCGCCTTTCTGCAACGGGTCTTTCACAAGTTGCTGCTCAACTTTACTTGGTGGGTGAACCGCAAAGATATGGCGGGCAACAATGTGTTTCAGGGTGGCTTTTTGGGGTTGGATAACATTGGCATTTTCGATCGCAGTGCCGAATTGCCCACGGGCGGCTACCTCAACCAAGCCGATGGCACCAGTTGGATGGGCATGTATTGCCTGAATATGCTGGCGATCGCCCTCGAATTAGCCAAAGCCGACGACAGCTACGAAGACATTGCCAGTAAGTTTTTTGAGCATTTTCTCTACATTGCCGACGCGATCGATGGCATTGGCGAAAGCAATATTGCGCTGTGGGATGAGGTCGATGGCTTCTATTACGATGCGCTACATTTACCCGATGGGCAACAGTTACCGTTGAAGGTGCGATCGCTGGTGGGCTTAATTCCGCTCTATGCTGTCATCGTGCTGGAACTCGAAACCCTGGAAAAATTTCCGGGTTTCAAACGGCGGATGCAGTGGTTTATTCGCAATCGCCCTGACCTCAAAGAGAATGTCGCCTGTATGGAAACACCGGGAATGGGAGCGCGACGGTTGTTGGCGATCGCCTATCGCAGCAAACTGCAACGCATTCTGCAACGCATGTTGGATGAAGCGGAATTCTTCAGTCCGTTCGGGATTCGAGCCATCTCCAAGTATCACCAGGATCATCCCTATTGCTTGCAATTAGGGGGGAATGATTATTTCGTCCGGTATGAACCGGCTGAATCCAGCACCGGCTTATTTGGCGGTAACTCCAACTGGCGCGGCCCCGTGTGGTTTCCGGTGAATTATTTGATTATTGAAGCCTTAGAGCGCTTTCACAGCTATCTGGGCGACAGTTTTAAAGTCGAGTGTCCGACGGGATCGGGGCAGGAAATGACCTTGGGAGAAGTGGCGATCGCTCTGTCTCACCGCTTAGTGGCCTTGTTTGAGCGCGAGGCATCGGGTCGCCGTCCGGTGTATGGTGGCATTGAGAAATTCCAAACCGATCCCCATTGGCGCGATTACATCTTGTTCCACGAATATTTCCACGGCGATAATGGCGCGGGAATTGGCGCGAGTCACCAAACCGGTTGGACAGGCTTGGTCGCTGCCCTGATTCACCAAAATGCGGCCCACCGCGCCCAGGAGGGACAGCATGACCACCCTTAAAGCAACCTTTCGCAATCACCTACCAGAATACCTGATGGAAGCGGCCTTACTGGGATTATTTTTGATCGCAGCCGGTGGGTTTTCGATTCTGTTTGAATATCCTCAATCGCCGGTACATCAGGCCATTGCCAATGGTGATCTACGGCGGTTTTTAGTGGGAATTGTGATGGGGTTGACGGCGATCGCCCTGATCCATTCACCTTGGGGTCAACAATCGGGCGCGCACATGAATCCAGCGGTGACGTTGACCTTCTATCGACTGGGCAAAGTTAAGTTGCTGGATGCGTTGTTCTATGTGTTGTTTCAATGTCTAGGCGGATTAGCCGGTATTTATTTAGTCGCATTCGCGTTGGGTCAAGTATTTATCCAACCTCCGATTAATTATATTGTCACGGTTCCCGGTGCGCTGGGTTGGCTCGGAGCCGTGATGGGTGAATGGTTGGTGGCCTTTGTGATGATGATGATGGTGTTATTCACGAGTAATCACCAAAAACTGCATCGCTACACTGGCCTGTTATCGGGATTTCTCGTCATGCTTTACATTACCTTTGAAGCGCCATTATCGGGCTTTAGCATGAATCCGGCGCGAAGTTTGGCGTCGGCTTTACCGGCCAATGTTTGGACGGACTTCTGGCTGTATGTAATCGTGCCCCCGATCGGAATGTTATCAGCGGCGGGTTTGTATACTGAGTTGTTTGGCGATCGCGCTGTCAAGTGCGCCAAGCTCCACCACGATAATCCCAAACGTTGTATTTTTCGCTGCAACTATGACCGAGATGGCCGGGTGGATTTGAGCGATCGATTACTAAAATGATTCGTTGATAGTTTGGATGTTAAATCATGCCTACATTGAAAACCTCTAATTCACACCAATTCAATCAGTCAATTCCCTAACCGGCGAGGAACCCATTCATGGCTACCAACACTCATTACGATGCAATCATTATCGGCACCGGCGCAGGTGGCGGCACGTTGGCCTATCATCTAGCGGCCAGCGGCAAAAAGATTTTGATTCTAGAACGCGGATCCTTCTTGCCGAGAGAAAAGGAAAACTGGAGTGCGTTAGAAGTGTATCAACGGGAACGCTATCACACCCAAGAACAGTGGTTTGACACCAACGGGAAAGCCTTCCGACCGGCCACGGGCTATTGGGTGGGCGGTAACACCAAAGTCTACGGGGCTGCCCTCTTGCGGATGCGAGAGCGCGATTTTGAACAGGTCACGCACCAGGATGGCATTTCGCCAGAATGGGCGGTGAAATATGCCGATTTTGAGCCCTATTACGCCCAAGCCGAGCAGCTTTATGATGTGCATGGGCAGGCCGGCCTTGACCCCACGGAACCAACCCGCAGCCAACCCTATCCCTACGCACCTGTGCGCCATGAACCCCGGATGCAGGAATTGGCCAATGCCTTCACTAAAGAGGTACAAACATTTTGGTAAATGCTTATTCTCCTGGCTGGATGAAAACGGATATGGGTGGCCCTGATGCGCCCTTTACAGCGGATGAAGGAGCTGAAACCGCTGTGTATCTGGCAACTCTTCCAGAGGGCGGCTCACAGGGTAACTTCTTTGCTGAGATGCGGAAGTTTGGGGGCGCGATCGCACTGGATTGGTAATCAATCGAACCGAAGAGACAACACAACTACAGTGAGGAATAACGATGACTCCAACTGAAGAACAAAACTTGGCGATCGCCCGGATCTTTATCGAGCAGTTTTTGGGCAAGGGCAATATGGCGATCGCGGCGGATGTACTACATGAGAATGTGCAGGCAATCACCGGATTAAAGCCAGATGGGCCAATTGACGGACGGGAAGCTTACATACAAATATTTAGTGCCTTTTTCGATGCCTTTCCTCCCGTTGCGGGTTCAGAGATGATCGTTGAAGATATGTTTGCCGCAGGCGATCGAGTCGTCGTTCGATTTCGATCTGTGCAAAAACACACCAAAGCATTTTTTGGGATTGCTGCTACCAATCGGGATATCACTTTCATTGAAACTCATGTCATGCGGCTACGAGAGGGCAAGATTGTCGAAAATGTGGTGAGCGCGACTAATTTGGAGTTTGAAATGTTGATGGCTCCTGTTTTAACGCCGTTAATCCTCAAATAGCCAATTTTTCAGGTTCAGTGTTGTGATGAATTTGCTCGAATGCCCTAAATCAAGGAGAAGAAGTCAATGGTCAACAGCGAATCAAATGGCAAAGTTGCATTGGTGACAGGCGCGAACAAAGGGCTTGGGTTTGAAATGAGCCGCCAGCTTGCACAGCAAGGATTGACGGTGATCATTGCAGCCCGCAAACTTGAAGCGGCGGTCGCGGCAGCAACGAAGCTAAAAAATGAAGGATTGAAAGCCGAAGCGATTCTACTTGATATTAATGACAGTATTCAAATTCAATCAGCCGTCCAAGAGATTAAAAATCGGTTCGGTAAGTTGGATGTTCTGATTAATAATGCTGGAGTCATGTTGGATGGTGAATGGGCAATTAGTAATGCAAGTTCTGTATCAGTTGACATGATCCGTAAGACGTTTGACACTAACTTTTTTGCTTTGGTTGAAGTGACTCAAGCCATGTTGCCCTTGATTCTAAAGAGCCAAAGTGGACGGATTGTCAATATGGCAAGTATCGAAGGATCGTTGACCCTTCACGCCGATCCAAGTTCGTTCATTTATGACTCCAAACCCTTTGCTTATGATGCCTCTAAAGCTGCGGTCAATTCTTTTACCGTGCATTTGGCGCACGAGTTACGAAACACACCCGTAAAGGTCAACAGTGCTCATCCCGGTTGGGTCAAAATCGAATTAGGCGGTGACGGCGCAATGATGGATATTACTGAGGGTGCGAAAACCGGAGTGCAGTTAGCCACCTTGCCTGATGATGGTGCCAGTGGGGGCTTTTTCCACCTCGGTCAGCCTGTTCCTTGGTAGTTTCGGAAACCATATTTTGCGCTTAGGAGGAATCAACCGATGTCTGACGTAAAGCCAGAAGCTCATCAAAATGTTTATTTGCAAAATGTCGTCACCGGGGCAACGGCCAATCCGGTCATGCAAAACCCGGATGCGATCGACGAGGAATTCATTGAAGCGGCAAATCGAGTTTTGAAGAATGCAGTTGAACTGATCCGCGTTTTGATTGGCGCTCATCAATCGGCGATCGCCATTATTGTGCAAGAAGATTGGAGTTCTATTCGGAAGTTCTTCTCACTCTCAGAGAAGTATGCAGCGTGGGCAAAATACGATACACCTGCAACTGGATATGGCACACACGGGTGGTTATTGCGCCACAATCAACCTGTACGAATGACCCAAGCGGAACTCGAAGCTCACCCTGAGTGGAAAGGTTTTGGTAACGAGGCGGGCAAGCATCCACCGATGCGAGGTTGGCTTGCTGCCCCGATTGTCGGACAAGATGGAATGAACTGGGGATTGCTACAACTATCCGATAAGTACGAAGGGGAGTTCACGGAAGAAGATGAGAAACACTTCATCAGCTTTGCGAAGTTAGTGTCAGAGACATTAGAAACACTGTGGAACGTGCGTAATCTTCGGAAGAACGCACCAGGAAGATAATAACCGTTTTGCAGCAGACAGATCGAGACTCGAACTCAGTATCATTGACCCTCAACCGTCCGCTGCATTTGATTGGTTTATGCTGCTGCTCAACGTTGCAAAGCTTTCAACCCAAGGTTGGGAAATAGCTGACTCGCAACAGCAAACTGCACCCATGCACTTGCTAAGGTTTCTAAAGTACGTGCCACCAGAAGATTACCTGCATCAACTGATTTGTAACCGCAGTCTTCAATGAGATTTGCAGCGATTTGTTTTGCTTCAACATCATCACCACAGTAAAAAACGCTAGGAAAATCAGCACCGAATTGTCTTGAGTCTGAAGCAATAATTTCAGCAAATGTAGTATTGAATGCCTCCACAACTTTTATTTTCAAGTCCGTTGCCAAGCCAATTGTTTGCCCCGTGAAGTCTGGCTGAATTCCACTCACACAAGTAATGATAATTTTCCCATCCAAAGAGCCAGCCGCGTGAATGACCTCTTCCAATGCTGGCAGCCAAACAGCCAATAAAATAATGTCTTGTGCTGCTGCATCTTGAATTGTTCCTGCTTTTGCAGTCGCCCCTGCCGCTGTTGCCAGCTCAATCAGTTTATTTGGATCTCGTGAGTAAGAAAAGACGACTTCATGTCCTGCCTTTGCCCAAAGTTTACCCAACCCAGCACCCATGTTGCCAGCACCAATAATGCCAATTTTCA
>NZ_JAEQCB010000222.1:0-12796 GCF_020738785.1 Microcoleus sp. PH2017_05_CCC_O_A
TTTCTCCTGGGGTGCGTTCCTCCTGCCAGATAACTACCCTAGAATCGCCTATATTTAAGAGTCTACAAACTCCTTCTGCTAATAGAAAAGATAGTAGTATGCTAATTACTAACGTGTAGAACTCGTCATTTTTAAGACGTTTCTTTGTGACAACAATAATTACCAATAAAAATATTATAAATGCCGCTAAAGGAAGATCGATAATATAATTCGCAATTCTCATGTATTAGACATATCTTGATTGACGATGAAATTTATTGAAAACTAGGGCGTCGTCGTGCACTCAGGCCCTTCACCAGTTCTCATTCCTCCTATGATAGTTTCCACGATCGCACACTGCTTACCACCGCCGTTAACAGCAGCAACTGCGACTTTAAATCGACTAATCTTTGGATTTACTGATGTATCTATGGGAAGTTCATCTTTTACATTTCCCAGGTAGTCAAAAGTGATTGAGGGTGCATTAGAAACAAGTGTAATAGTACCGGGTTTAATTTCCCCTCCAGCATTTAACGTCTGAGTCTCACCACCAGTGGCTAGTGGCGGATTAAACTTAATTGTTGGCGGATCAGTAGCTGTAGCAGGATTGAATGTAATTGTGACTTGCTGCTTAGTTCGCTTTGCTTCGCTTTGTGCAAGTCGCAATGATTGGAAAACGCGATCGTTCACAGTGCGAACTCTTTGTCTGTTGATGAATCCCAGCCAGCCGGGAGCTGCGATCGAAGCTAATATACCTAACATATTTGGGAAATTGGGAGTTGCTTTGGCGTCACAACTCTGCAAAAATTTTAATAATATTGCGGTTTTCATTTTACTCTCCTGTTTTATCTGCTAGTCGAGCGATTCGGAAATGTGTTTCAGACATTAGTTATTTTGCGATCGCACCTAGACCTTGTACTTGTACACTTGCTGTGGGAAAAAATGCCGATTTGCTGGCATCATAATTAGCATTGTTGGGTTGAAGGCGGCGCTGGCTATTGCCTCTGATTGTAACTCTGGCTAGGTTTCTTGATGTATCCACACAAGCGTAAAAGCTATTTATTGTCTTGTTTGGATCTGTTACTTTTAGAGTATCTTCTGCCACTGGTTGCGCTGCCGCTAACCCTATTTGAGTTTCGGGATTGCCTAGAGCTTTTTTACATTCATCTGGATCAATTGCCTTGGGGCTGTGGTCTATGTAATTAAGCAGAACTTCACTTGGTACACTAGCCAGTCCCGCGGCAATTGTCACATCTTTTGTAGGCTCACTAAACTTAAACTTTGGATTAAAAGCTGCATCTTGAACTAAAGATTTTCTATCGTTACCGACATCAGCTACCGTGTAGTAAGGGTCTATGCCACCGGTCGCGTAAGGGTTTTTAACTCCATCCTTGATTTCATAGCGTTCAATACGGGTAGGACAATCATTGATTCCAGAAGAAGGCTGACACCAAATAGAATCGACCTTAGTTTCTTTAATCTGGTAGTAGGCAACTAGCGATCTTACATAGGTATCGTTACAGTCAATTCCGGTAGTTGCACCTGGAGTAATCTTGCACTCACTTGGCTTTCCACCATTAGGAGAAACAGCACTAATAGGAACAGCATTTTTGACCTGCTGTCGCTTCCAGAATACAAGTATCGGGATTTTATTTGCATCGTTAGCAGGAAGTTGAGCTTTGATATCGTTGATTCCTTTGCCATCATAAATATAAATAGCTTGACTCAAATCTTGGGCGATGAAATCAACTGCTGCCTGAATATCTTGCTCGGTGTTTGACTTGACTTGTTCCCTCCTGTCGGTATTCAGCATATCGACTACAAAGCTGAGCATCGGCGTAATGATTAAAAATGCCATAACTGTGCCGATCAACAGCTCGATCAGAGTCATGCCCTTTTCTGTTTTATCTGGCTCAGAGCGGTTTCGTTGGTGCTGACTTTTTAGAATCAACCTGAGTAAAGTTTTCATTTTGACTTTTTCCTTTGTCAAATTGGGAAGGTATTTTAAATTTAATCGAAGTTCCTGCACGTTTTATTTACAGCCGGTTCGAGCACAAATGGATCGATAGGATGAAGCCCCGCCTTCTGGGCTAGGAGGAATTTCTGTACTCATTACTACCAAGGGTGCATTAGGATTTCCAAGTCCGGCTCCAACTATAGATTGACCTGTAATTGTCAAAGTGCCACTAGCATCGGCTCTGTAAACCCGCACAGTCAAACCGTAGCCCGCTTCTTTCGCCTCTTGATTATTATTAGCACTTACAGATCGCCACGCACCCTGAACACGAAAATCTTTGCTACCATTACAACCTGGCTTGTCATCTAAGTCAACGCAGTACAAATTAGCTAAGTTTCCAGGAGCAGGAGCAACATTTGGAGCAGACGACGTATCTTTTACAGGAAACTTTTCTGTATCTGTCGGTTTAAGCGCCCCCGTCCTGAGAGCGTCAATGTATGTTCTCGCCGCCTGCGTGGCGAGTTCCATCCGCCGCGCTTGTACGCGAGTTGCTACTGAGAAAGCCATCACCGGGGCGATCGCAATCATCAGCACCGAAACGACAATCATCGCTACCAATGACTCGATAATCGTGTAGCCACCATCTCGTGACTGGGATAAATTTTGCTGTTGTTGTCGTTTCATAATTAGGAATCCAGTAATTGAGTGGCAGAAACTTAGGCGGGAGGAGGGCACTGAGTTGGTTTGAAAGGAGCATCCACAGCGAACGTGCCGGGGGTAGCAGCAAGTTCAGCACACATCAAAGTTTGTATCCACTTGTCATCGCGACCAACTTCCCGGAAATACTCATCAGGCTCAATCTTTCTAGGAGGAGTAGTGAGCCTTTGGGTAAACAAGTCAGGCGGCTGAGATAGCAAGCCTACATCGAAACCCCAATCCCGTTTTGGTGGGATGAAATAGGCAAAGCGACGTGCACCATCAGTTCTATATAGCGTTACGGGAGGTGTGTAAGTAATTGCTTGTGGAGCGAACAAACTTGTCAGGGCAGGAATTCCACTAATACCCGTCGCCAGAATTGGCTGGAAAGGGCTTGTGCTATATGCACTTCGATTTAGTTGGATGAAAGAACCCTTGATATCGGTTGCAAAAGGTTGATCTTTAACAGTTTCCCAGTTTTCTAAAAAGCGGGGTAAATTTTGCAGACCGCCGTTGGTGTCGCCGTTACTAGGGTCAAGAGCTCGGGAAGGAGTGTCCCCGGATCCTAGGAGCAGATGGAAACTTGTTGCTTCTGTAGCTCTCGGTAGCCACCCAGTTGCTTTCACTACCTGATTAAAGGTGATGTCTGTGGGCGCTGCCACCGTTTGGAGTTGTAAGACTGGCATCAGCAGCGGCTGATAAATGGCATTTGGTGGTAAAGCTAAATTTGGCAGATTTGTATTGGTACCATTCCAATCTATTCCATTTCTGTTGACCACAAACGGTAATCGGTCGCCGCCGTAAGTAACAGTATCACCTGCTGTTTCTGTGGTCGCGAACCACAGAGAATTAGGTTTAGGCGTCCCACGGTTAATACTATCGACAGCCCCCGCATTAATGCCATAAGGCTGTGGAGTTGCCCCTCTATTGAGATTATTACTGGGGTCTCTTGGGAAAGCCACGCGGCGGGGGAATCGCTGCAATTTTGGAATCGGAGGATCGACAGTTGTTCCGGCTTTATAGGTAGTTAAGCGGGTATCTGCATCGTATCTTGGTGTCCCTCCTATTACATCAGAAACTTTGAGCCCTGTCTGTGGCGCTGGGCCAGGCGTCAAAGGATCAACGAACCAGTCGGCATCGGTACATTCAGAAACCGGCAGTTTTATGCAAGTTTCCATCAAATATTCTGGGAATTCTCCGCGTCTTTGGACGGGCGTGACAAAGTTGTTGAAGTAAGAACTACTCAGCTTGGGCTCATCTTTATAATCACTATCTTTTAGTCCTGCGGGTGGAGTCACAAGCGGCAATGTGCCATCAACTAAGAATGCCCCGCTAGTGAGACCGTTAGTAACAAAATTGTTGTGATAAAAACCTTGTTGTCTCCGAGGTAATACAGCAGCAGCGCCCGCATTATTTCTGAGGTCAAAATCCCCTTCGTTGCGGAAACCAAAGCGGTAGTTTTTTGAGAGCAAAGTGATAGCATCTGCAAGTACCGTTGCGGGACGCCAATCATCACCAACGGTACAATCTTTAAGTCTGGGGTCGCCTGGGCGACAGGCAAAATTAGGATTTAGAGCGCCACGACCAGTGTAAAAATTACTCCAAGTATCGTTTAAATCTGTCTTAAACTCTTGTTGGGTGTGTTTGTTAAATTCTCCTTTGATATAAACTGGCAAATTAGATACCAAAGTCAGACCTTTTTCCCTAACCACGTCAGCGACAGTATATGGACTTGGTATTACCGGACCGGGTTTGCCGCGAAATAGCTTTTGACCGTTAATGACGACAATCCCGTTAGGCTTGCGTGTGGGATCGAGCAGAGAGTCTGTGGGACTGACTAATCTATCTGTATTTTCATCAGGATTGCCGGTTTTATCAGCACTTCGAGCACTTCGATCGGGCAGCGCGTCATCCCGACTGGCATAAATAATCCCACTGTTTGGCAGTAAATACTCTTTTGCCGGGGCTGGCCCGTTAGTTCCAGTAAACTCTTTGCCCCGCAGTTGATTTATATCCAACTGAGTTGCTCGAACTTCTAGGGGTTGCCGTTCTTCCAGAGGAAGGTTATAGAACCCTGTTAATATTGCAGCGGGAGGAGTAGCTGGAGTAGTCGTAGGCAAAGGACTGCTGAGGGTAAATTCTTCATTCACATTAGGAGTAGCAGTATAGTCAGCGTCTACCGCTTTTATTTCTCTGGCATTCAAAAATGCTACTTCCTGAATAGCCCCATGAGGAATTACAGGGTTAGGAGTAGGATTAGTCAAAATGTGCAAAGCGCAAGCAGTGGAGTCGATCGCTGCTAAGTCATCCAAATTCCGGTTGTTTGGATCTTTCTTCAGCGCCTCTCTCAAAGGCTTGTTGGCAAACCTACCGTCAGGGAAGACGTAGTTGGCTTGTGTCGTATAAATTGGGTCGCCACCAGTCAATAAGCCGTTAGTGATTGTGAGAGGTCCCCCAATCGTCGTCGGTCGTCCAGGGAAATCATAGACTATACCGTTGTGAGAGCCGATGAATCTAGGTGTTGTAGGAAGGTCTGCTGCTACTGGAAGTTCCCGTATTACTCCGGGTACTAAGGCTGGGGACAGGGCTCCCTGTCCGCTGACATCATCAAGTCCACTTATATTTCTCGCTGTCAGTGCGGTACTGGGATCGTAGTAGCTGCTGACGCAGGCAAATGGGATTTGTTTGGGAGTTTCACCTGGCTTGTAGCCGTCGTTTGCATAGTGATAAACTGCCGATGCACGCATCCGCAAATCGCCTTTGGCAAACTTGGGCGTATTCTTGTCAATGGCTGAATCAGTTCCTGCCGGTAGAGTCGTACCATTTGCATCTGAAACTACTTCTGGCAAAGTGCTAGATACTGTCCGCCAGGGAATCCAAGCGCCAGCAACGTTGTCATATACTTTCGATCCAGGCCCCAGCGGCGACATCGGCATGGAGTCCGGCCAGACTACGCGATATTGCTCCACAGCAGTCCCAGCAGGAGTTGTTGGGTCATCGTAAGTATTGTTTATATCTAACCCATCGCCGATCTTTGCGGGTCCGGTTACCCGATTACCAGTAGCACCATTTATCCAGCTAGGCGGTGGCAGGAAGGAAGTAGTACGATCGTAAACCCCTGCACTGGTAATAATCCGCAGACCACCTATACCGTCAAGAGGAGTCTTAGGTATTTGGGCTGACGATCTTTCCCAAAAACCGTCGCGGTCAGTTGCCCCCACGTCTGCGAGCTTAATCACCTGGGATTCTCGTTTGCGATTCGGTATGCTGGGTTGCCACGTTCCGAATGTTCGTGACGCGGTTTCAAATTGGTTTTTGGTACTGTTCCAAATTTGGGAAGGCAAGTTGTTACCGGCAACTATTCGATCGCCGATAAACGTTTCTTCTTCAAGCGGAGGTTCAGGTTGATTTGCTTTTAGTTCGGCGGGTTTGAGACTTAATGATGTTGGTGGATCAACCCATAGAGCTTTGGGTCGTAGACCCTTTCCCCCTGGATCAACCAAATTTCCAGTAGTCACGCCTCCTGTTCCGTCCTTGCCAAAGGCAATTTCAGCAAAGGGAACTTTCGGAGTCCTGTTCTTAAAATACTCTTCCAGGGCTTGTGGTCGTTTCTGTCCTGCTCTTATGGCATCTTGGACTGAAATTGGATCGGTAAGGCGATCGGTGGGAGTAGCATCTGGTCCTATCCGTTCACTTACTAATGCCGCGATGCGATCGGCATAAGCTCTGTTATTGTACATCACATCTAAAGCATTATTGCCTGTAGATTGGTTGTCATTGTCAATGGTTAAGTTTGTTTTTGGATACTCTGGATTACCATCTTTTTTGAATAGGTGTACTTGCACTGGTACTTTGAAATTGTTATTACCTGACCAGCCGCTAACTACATTGCCACCAACAATTATCTTACTGTTTTCTTGTTCGTAAAAACAGGAATCTTTGCTGCTAACTTGATATAAATTTAATTGTTCTCCTGCCCTAGTCACTGCCACAATCAAATTACTATTTGTGATCATCCGCCCGTTGAGCCTTAACGTCGGCCCGGGAGATATTTCCAAATCATCTTCATACACAACCGCGTTGTTACTGAGGGGAATGCGACTTTGATCTTGCTGGTATTCTAGAGCGGAAATACTTGGAGTGCCTTTAAACTGTCCTGAAATTGGTACATTAACTGTGTAAACAAAAAAGCTTTTTTTGAGTTTGCCATCTATTTTGTACCAACCGGAGTCTCCGACCAAACTAGCGCTAGTACCGCCCGCCTCGCACCCTGGTTTGAGCGAGCCTCCAGACATTGGAGGTGTTCTTGCTTCTAGCGGCTTTCTTACTCTTGTGAAATCGCTATTTTTGTCACGAGGTGGAGAGCGAAAGAATATGCCGTAGATTGTATAAGTATCTTTTTTACCATCATTATCCGTATCGACTTCATACCTCCAAGCAGTGTTTATTGATTCGTTTGTTTCGAGATTAAAGAGTGGATTGGTAACATCAAGGTCGGGATCTATGGCGGGAGAAGTGTCCAAGTTAGCTTTGAGTTTTAGACGTGTCTCGTCCCCAAAGGTATAAGTATCAGGCTGTCGAGGTGTAATCGCTGTACCGTCAGACGAAATCATCCGGTACAATTCTGCATCGGAGGGAGTAGCCGTCGGCCTTTGCGGGTCTTCCCGCAGCATATATTCAATTTTTGCTTTTGCCCGATCGAGCGCGGGAGTAGCGGCCGCCAGCACCTGCTGGTTCACCCGCACGTTGCGAGCCATATTCGCCCGATCGAACGATCGCAGGACGATCGCCACAGTCAACAAGATTACTACCAGCAACACCATCGTCACCGTCGGCAGCTGCAGCATTGCTCTCATCAGCCGCTTAGCCCCGGATCTGGTAACACCAGCAATCCGCCGCAGCAGCGATACGATAACTTTGGATAATTTGCTCTTAAACATTGATGACGCCTTCCTGAATAATTTCAGAGATGTTGACACTCCCGGGCCTAAAGGCGTGGGGATTCTTGCTTCGCAGGGATTCCAATGAATTTACCCTCGGCAAGCATCTTAACCCTGTGCCCCACGGCTGCAAGTCCCCTAATTAGAACTACTTGTGCGGCTGCTACATCTCTGTCATTTGTATAGCCGCAATGCTGACACGAGTGAACTCGTTCCGACAACTCTTTTTTTCCTGTCTCACTGAAGCAGTTAGGGCAAATTTGGCTAGTTTTTTTAGCATCTACTTTTTGGAAATACACACCACGTTTAAAGCAAGTGTGTTCCAATATATTAAAGAATTGCCCAAACCCAGCATCTAAACAGTGCTTGCCCAACATCGCCCTAGACAGTCCGATTAAATTAAGGTCTTCGACAAACACCATCCCCGCGTCATTGCAGATTTGATGTGACAATTTGCGATGCCAATCTTTTCGGCAGTTTGCCACATATTCATGCAGCAAAGCGACCTTTTTCTGAGCTTTCTTCCAATTATTTGAGCCGATCTTTTTTCTACTGACGCGCTGTTGCAGCAATTTAAGCTTGCATTCTGCGTCACTAAAAAACTTCATTCTCTTGACCAAAAGCCCTCCAGAAGTTGCAATAAAATTAGTCAACCCCACATCAATTCCTATGGGGTTGCCGTGAGGAATAACATCGGGAATCGAGACATCCCATTGCAACGTCAACATTATATACCAGCCGCTAGACCGCCTAACTACGCAAGCTTGTTTGACGATTGCGCCACCAGGAATAGGGCGCGACTGCCAAAATTTTATGCAGCCGATTACAGGCAATTTAAAAAAGCGGTTGCCTCGATCAAAATTTACACCCAACTGTGGGAAGTTAAAAGACCTCAAAGCTCCCTTTTTTTTAAATCGAGGAAACCCGTGGTTTTGCTCCCACATACTGACAAAAGCTTTTTCCAGTTTACGCAGCGTTTGTTGCAGTACGGCTGCGTTAACTCGCTGCAATGGGAGGCTGGTTTTTCTGTATACTGTTAAAGCTTTGCACTGACTTGAATATGTCGGTCTAGGCGTGTCAGCAGGAATTATGTACTCGGAGCGCAGGGAGCAAGAGTTTATTTGACATTTGCGTGAGTTGTACCAGTCTTTGCGCTCTCTCAGCGCATAGTTGTACACTTTGCGACACTGTTCTAACCAGTCTTCAAAGACTGCTACTTGTGTCGGTGTGGGCTTTAACTTAAATTCAAACGTCAAATTAAACACTTGCTTCACCTCCTTGACTAAATATAGATCAACTCTACAAATCGTCAAAAAATTCCTTATAACCAATTAAAGCCGCCCGCTTATGGGCGTGGCTTTAACCCCGAAAATTTGGTAGTTACTGCTGGACAGTACGATCCTAAATTTATCATTCCCACTTTCGACAACTTTCATATCAACCCCTTGTACAAATTCACATAACGTGTTATCTGGCTAACAAATAAAATTTCCAAACCCACAAGCAAGCTCACCGCCGATATATTTTTCCCGATAAATTTACCCCGCAAGGATTTCGGATCGGGAACTCCACTCTAGTCTAGTTCGATCGAGATGTCAGTGCCCAGCGGCCTCTTCACTCGTCGATTTTAGATTTTAGATTGAGGAATCAGTGATGACGATCGCGGTTTGGGGCTGGCAAAGCATCAAAGACAGGACACGGCAATGGCGTTTCCCTACCCAAAAACGGCTATAAAAGTGCGATCGAATTTTAGTTGTGCGATCGCCTGCAGGCACCGCCCCGCCTCCTCCAACCCCAAGGCGCGATCGAATGTCCGCGATGTCCAAAAGTACGCGCGGCAAGGCTATCCCGAATAGCGATCGCCCGCCAACAGCGATCGAAGGGCGATCGTACTCATCAAAGGAAGGTAAGATTCGGTATTTGGAGTTATACCACTTGCATATAAACTTAAACTAGAGTTGAAGTTTTCGCAGATTGCCACTAAAATTAAATAACCAACAACCACATAAATTATAACAGCCACTAATTTTAAATATGGACTTTAAAATCAAACATGAAGAAGACTTGAAAAAAGTTCCCACAATCGAAGAAGCCCTTAAAACATTTTCTGTCAGGTGGCCGAACATTAAAAGTAATTCCGATTCCAGTCCAGTATTTATATTTTCTGCTGGTTGGAGGTCAGGGTCAACTCTTTTGCAAAGGTTAGTGATGTCATCGGGTTCTATCATCGTATGGGGTGAACCCTACGGTCGCTCAGGACTAATCGACCATTTATCTAGCCCGCTCAAATCAATTACTGATACCTATCCTGCTGCTGAATGGTTCATTGATGAAGTTTTAAGCGATCGGGCTCCACTGTCTGACTTGGCTGGTGAATGGATTGCCAACCTTTATCCAGACATAAATTACTTACTTGAATCTCATATTGCCTTCTTGGTAAATCATTTTGAAAAACCCGCAAAGGCAAGGGGAATTGTGCGGTGGGGACTAAAAGAAGTGAGGTTGACTATCGATCACGCTATTTACTTAAAATGGCTGTTTCCCAAGGCAAAATTCTTATTTTTGTATAGAAATCCTTATAATGCTTATGCTTCTTTTCAGGGTTTTTACTGGTACAAAAAATGGCCGAACGAGCCTGTATACACACCAGAGCAGTTTGGATTGCACTGGACTAATTTACTTCAAGGATACATTGCAGACAGTCATAAAGTAAATGGAATGCTAATAAAATATGAAGAGTTATGCAATGAAAACTTTAATTTTACTGAGTTAGAAAGTTATTTAGAACTCAAGCTCAATAAAACGACAATCGAAAAAGTCATATACAGTACAAAGCGTCAGGCAGCGCCCGAAGAATTGAGATTATTAAATAGTGTGGTAAATCCTTTAGCTAGAGAGCTTGGTTATGAGCTGGTGGAGTGAAAAATCGCATAAAATTGTCACTGAAAACATAATTTCGATCGCCCAATCAGAGATTAGCCCAATTGTGCGATCGAGACTTCGACTGGGACTAAATTTTACGCCATATCCGCAGGGAAACGGTACGGCGCCGTGTCCTCCTCCAACCTATCCCATAGGGAATCCCCGCCCACAAATATCAAGCAGCGGCGGTAGCATTTGCTTGCAGAGGCTCAATTTCCTCCGGCGCAGCGTAACGGCGCGCGTCATTAAAACTGCCCGCAGCCAGCCAATTAGGATTTTGTGCCGCCTCGCAACCAATCACGTAAAGCGAAGATTCGTTAAATGCAGCCCAGAGAGCATCACAAGCCTGTTTATCCATCAGTGAATCTGCGATCGGGCGATCGTGAATCACAGCAAACAAATCAAACTCGTTGCGTTTTGGATTCCACTGGTATTGCAAACTAGGATCGTAACCCATTTCGATCAATTGTGCGATCGCGCGATCGGGCGTACATCCATCCAAGTGCACCCGATTCAGATAGATAGACACTTGAACGTACTCATCTTTCGGAGGTAGCAGTCGGTAATTCGAGTTAGTCATCATTATTGGTCTCCGTGCAGTAGTAATAAGAGTGGCCTGCAATATCGGGGCGTTTTTCAGCCTTCATTTGTTGCTGAGCACATCGACGCTTAGCGTAAAGGTCTTTTTCAATTTCAGTCTCGCCCGGGGCATAAAAAGGACGGTGAGGAAGCAGTTCGGCTTCTAAATCTTGCCAAGATTTCTCAGGGTTGTCTGAATCTCTCAACATTTGTCCCTCGCGGTTGGTTCGAGGATGCCGTTTATTCGATATAGTCGATCGGTCATCAGTCTGTTTCCTCAGTTTTGGTGGCCGTCTTGATGCGCTAGGGTTCAGACTCTGGCGAGGTTGCTTGTATCTCTAGCCATTGCTTCATCAGTAAACCAACGACTTCACTCATTGGTTTTTCTTGAGCCGTACAAGCTAGTTTGAATTGCAACTTTAGCTTTTTATCTACGTAGACGCTCAGTTCAGCCATGTCAGGTGGAATTTTTTTAGCCATATCTCTCATGCGCGCATATCTGCATTCTCGCATCTGGCGATCGAGAACGAGTTACTACGTATTGCGCGCAATCGCGCTAAACGTAATAGTAGCACGATCGGCTAAAAAACCACAACCGCGCGGAGTTAGACGATTCAAATACAGGACACGGCAGTGCCGTTTCCCTACTAAAAACCGTTATATTGATCCACAGATATCATCACCAATCCATGAAACAACCCTCCAAACCCCCCGATTTCATCATCATCGGCGTCCAAAAAGGCGGCACAACATCCCTGTACAACTACCTGATCCAACATCCCCAAATCGCCCCCGCCGCCCAAAAAGAAATCCATTATTTCGACCTCAACTTCGACAAAAGCCCCGACTGGTATTATTCCCAATTTCCCCAAGCACAAAGTGGCGAACAACTGCTAACCGGAGAAGCCAGCCCCTACTATATTTTTCATCCCCGAGTCGCCCAGCGCATCCACGATTTATGTCCGAAAGTTAAAATAATCGCCCTGCTGAGAAACCCAGTAGAACGCGCAATTTCCCACTATCATTACTACATAAAAATTGGCTACGAATCGCTATCTCTCGAAAGTGCGATCGCCCACGAACCCGAAAGACTCAAAGGCGAAATCGAAAAAATCCTAGCGAGTCCAACCTACGAAAGTTACAACCACCGCCACTACACATATCTGGGCCGCGGCATTTACGCAGACCAACTTCCAGCCTGGATGCAGCTATTTCCCAAATCACAACTTTTAATCCTCAAAAGTGAAGATTTGTATGTTAATCCTTGCGGCACATACAACAGCGTGTTAAAATTTCTAGGCTCGCCGCCACACGAATTAGAAACCTACGAAAAGTACAATTCCAACCAATATCCGCCGGTCAGCGAGACAGTATACGAGCAATTAAGGGCATATTATCGATCGCCCAATCAGAGATTAACTCAATTGTGCGATCGAGACTTCGGCTGGGACTAAAAGGTACGTAGTTGCGCTTCAGCGCTCTTTGAGAGATGTATCAAAATACGAGTAATTGAGGGAATACGATCGATCGCCCAATCAGAGATTAGCCGAATTTTGCGATCGAGACGGAGGCTGGGACTAAATTGTCCGTCTTAAGGTACGTAGTTGCGCTTCAGCGCTCTAAAGGTACGTAGTTGCGCTTCAGCGCTCTTTGAGAGATGTATCAAAATACGAGTAATTGAGGGAATACGATCGATCGCCCAATCAGAGATTAGCTCAATTGT
>NZ_JAEQCB010000223.1:0-14380 GCF_020738785.1 Microcoleus sp. PH2017_05_CCC_O_A
CCCGAATTCTCTCCGGCAAAAAGCTCGCTATTTCCTGAATTCGCTCCTGGGACAACTCATCCTTCGTTGCCGAAAATACACCCGCGATCGCAGTTTCCGATTTTACTCCCGAAGGAAGTGAGCCTTCTAGTTCGACCCTCCGTACAAACAAATTGGAATCGATGCCCAAAGGTGCAGGCCCGCGCAAAGGCTCACGCACCCGGCTTAGCAATCGTACCAGCGGATTCGTATCTTTCCAGAGGTCAGCTATTTCTGTTTGGAGGGTTTTGTCGTCCGTAGGTAAAACTTCTTTGTGCAGTTCGGCTTCCACGCGATCGCTGGCTTCTGTTGTCATCAAATCGCGCGGGCGGGCTTTCAACCAATTCTTTCTGGTAAGTTAAGTCGTCTCTGATTGCAATTGTCATCAACATCTCCTAGGTTAATATCTGGTAAACAGTCAGTAAAAAATGATATTTTTACGGGTTTAATTAGCGAT
Organism: Microcoleus sp. PH2017_05_CCC_O_A; assembly: GCF_020738785.1. Classification (NCBI taxonomy): domain Bacteria; kingdom Bacillati; phylum Cyanobacteriota; class Cyanophyceae; order Oscillatoriales; family Microcoleaceae; genus Microcoleus; species Microcoleus sp. PH2017_05_CCC_O_A. Next base: position 476 of record NZ_JAEQCB010000223.1, read on the forward strand.
AATTACTACTTAAAAACATTGAAATCTAAACCGGAGAAATAAGTATCTCTCAGCAGGTGGAAGTTGTTAAATTTATGTGCCTCATCTAATCTTTCTTTAGGTAGATACACGGAGGATATCAGTAGTGTAATGTTGAGGGAATTCTCAAAAACTGCGGCCACTCTTCAAAGCAAAAATTAAGCTAGGATAGTTTATTAGCAAGCTTTTTCCTAGTAATCGCCTCTTGTTGTCAAAGCTGACGCAACCTTAGGGCGTAAGTTGGCAATTTGCCCGGGGATCAGTAAAATTATGGAGATACTGTGGGAGCGATCGACTGGTGCAGTCTTTGCCAGAACTCGCAGCCATATTGTACAATCTGGTTAGACCGAAGACTGGCCATCTGAGAGCTACAAATACGAGCCAATCTGTTTCAAGTGCCCGAGCGCCACTTGAAGAATGCCTCGGGTACAACTTTTACGATCGTTTTTCGATCTGGATTTATGAACTACCCTACGTGGAATCAGCATTTGGAATCTTCTTTAAATATGGGTCACCTGGCGGTTGACAAGCGTCCTCTCGTATTGGCTGTAGACGACAATCACGATAACTTAGAGCTGCTGACGCAAATACTCGATTTATTCGGCTGCGAGTGCGTAGGAGCCATGGACGGGTACAGTGCTCTTTCGACAGCAGTCTCGCGCTCTCCCGACTTAATCGTACTCGATATTTGTCTGCCCGATATAGACGGTATAGAATTAGTAAAGCGGATCAGAGAAAACCCGGATCTCAGACATATTCCGATCGTGGCCGTCACAGCACTAGCAAAAACAGAAGACCGGGATCGGATTCTCGAAGCAGGCTGCGTTGCATATCTTTCTAAACCTTTCAACATCAAGGATTTAGAACTAATTATCCGCCACCACCTCAACCATCAGCCACTTCTGGTTGAGTTTTAGACTTAGAAGTAGCATCGCGAACTTGAGGTGCAGACTCCAAAATTGCGATCGTTCCGGCGCGACCGGTCTCCAAAGTGGCATCGCTGAGGAGATCGATCACTCCCACACCCAAAACTTCTTTGATTAAGTCTTTCAGTGGCAATTCCAGAACTGACTCTAATTGCGATCGCACCTGGGAAGCCAAATCTTGCTGACCGTTCTGAGCCAGCAGTTTTTCTGGTTGAGTAATCGCATTTTCGATTACAATGATTAATTTGTTATCCAAAAGATTGCAGAGCGCCTGACTCGTTTGGTGTCCGAGTACAGATCGGTACAAAGCTTGAATCCCTTGCCCAAGACTCCGTTCTAATGTGCCGCGAGTAGGTACTAAATTTTCCCCGGTCATATTTTTTATGTACAGCAAGATCGCTCAAAAAAATACTTAACAGTTAACTTGTTAACCGTTAACTGTTCCCAACAACCGTCGCCCTAGCCAACGGGAGCATCTCAGTTTTGCAAAAAGCATTTTTTTTATTATAGTGCTGTCCCCGCTCGCGTATTCTACAACTCGCGAGCGGGGACAGCACTATAAATGCCAAACTGAGATGCTCCCCTAGCCGACAGTAACTTGATTGGTTTCCACCCCAGTTGCACCATTAATGCTTTTAGCAATTGTCACCAACTTGGTTACAATTTCCTGACTGGGAACTGTACCTTTGAGAACCACCGTAGTACCGTGTTGAGCAACATAAACAGTCTCAATGTCCGCCACATCAGGATTTGCATCGAAAGCCTGAGCCACCCGTTTAGCTAAACCGCTTTGATCGTATTCTCCATTCAATCCCATGCGTTCCGGCGGGATTGTTTTAGTCGCAGCCGCAGCAGGTTGAGTTTGAACTTGAGCTTGAGATGGAGCTACAGGTGCTTGGTAAGCAGGAGCTTCCACATTTTCTTGATTTTCCAGTTTTTCTAAACCAAACAGTCTTTTTAGCCAGCCCATAGAAGTTACCCTCTCACAATATTTTTGTTAATTGACATTTGGCACGGCGCCGTACAATTCTTATGCTCAATACCAGGAATTGCGATCGCCATTCAGGACGCATACACCGAGTTGTTGTGGCCATCAGGCTCGGTATAAAAACCCGGTCGATCGAGTTGTATGTGCCAGTCATAAATACAATTTAATCTTCTACAACTTCACCAAACCTCTGCCTGGGGACATAAATTTTTCTCATCTCAAAGAAATACATGAGCCGACCATTCCGGCAAATCAAACTTAAAGTCTTCTTCCCCAACTCCTACAATTTTGTTGTACATCCACTCGTGCCAAGTTCCGGTATCGGGAAAGTTAGGAATACAGTAATCAGATAGATAAGTGTCCGAAAAATTGGCCACCACTACTATTCGCGAACCATCATCGTTCCAGCGATAGTAAGCGAGCACTTTAGCTTCGGCATTTTGGTGGATAAATTCAATGTTTTCGGTGTAAAGTGCCGGAACATTTGTCCGCAATCGAATCAGGTGTTTGTAGTATTCCAACAAATCATGATTCTGCTGATTGTTCAACAAAGACCATTGCAATTTATTCGGCTGGTTGGGGGTTTGGCTAGTGGATTGTCCGAACTCTTCGCCCATCCACAGCATCGGTATTCCTACTGCTGTGACTAGCAAAACTGCTGCCAATTTAGCGCGTTTAAAATATGAGCAGTGCTGTCAATCTCAGTAGCGTAGGGGTCATTAACTTTTACCCATTCGTCGGTTTCAAAACAAGGACTCTGCGACTGCACTCGGAACTTATATTGATAAATACCGCCTGCGAGCTGAATTTTAGTGTGGAAATAACCTCTATCATCTTTTTCTAAGGGAATTTCTTCCCATTTAGAAAAAGAGCCGAGCACTGTAGCTGCTTTGTTGTTGGGAGCGAAGAGTTTGAATTCAATTGCAGCGGCCATGAATACCTTTTACGCAGAACTTATAACTGTGATTAGTATTCATTTTTACAATTTTGCCAATCTGTCGCCATCGTTCTTAAGAGTTAAATCGTAACTCGAATGTTGTCACGAGTTCCGCGCGCACCCTACAGGGTGGTTTTATTGTCATCATAAAAATTAGGTACGTAGTTGGGCTTGGGCCCTCTTTATCTATACGTCTCAAGAGGGCCCAAGCCCAACTACGTACCTTTATCTCTCCGAACCCCTGAATGAAATCAAAATTGTAGCTAAAGTAACTAAAACTTATCGATCGCTGTTTATGAAAATTAATTTAACTTTTGATAACTAGATAAATCGCCTTCAGATATTAATATTTGTAACTAAAGGAACATTTTTTAGCTGACAGAGCTAATACCGTAGAAAGATGTCATTTTAGGCGGAAACAGCGAGGATGAGCTTGTAGTTATCAAGTAAGGGAAACCAGAAAGATAAATACTTTATTCAACTGGATTCTCGGGCGATCGCCTTTAAGTCAAGTTTGAGCGGATCAGAGCAATGATTATTTTTGCTTATACCTTGGTAGCACTTGTTTTTTAGTCAAAGACTGGGAAACTGTGCAGAACCAAAATCAGCTTAAACGACTGCTGCTACCTCAGTAATTGGTAATCGGTGAAAATTTCATCCGTCCCTGTTACCTGTTAGATCTTCCGAGCAGCGGCTAAGATGGCTCTAAAAGTTTAATTTGGGATGTTGACGAATTACCGTTACTGTAAAAACTCTGGAGTGTTAAAAATGCTAAAACAAATGTGTTGGTTGCCCAGATTAGGAGGCAATGGAGAAAAGATATTGCACCTGCGTACCGAAGCTCGTCAAGCGTGGCGGCCTTATACAGCTTTTCCGCAGTTCGCGGTTTCGGACTACATGGAACCGGGCGGTTCTAAGGGATGGGCAACTTTTCAGAGGCTGATAACTCAAGGGTGGAATTTAGTATCGACTGAAGATGGGCAGCAGTCGTTTTTTGACGAACAAAAAAGTGCTTAAAAAAGCAGAAACGGCAGCAATAAAAGAAGAGGTAAAATCCTCTTCTTTTTATTAGTGTCTTGGACGAAGTATCAGGTTTTTTTAACCCTGAGATCGTGTCCGGTGGATTACCATCACAAAAATGTTCGTAGTGCGGACTTCAGTCCGTAAAAAGCTGCGGACTGAAGTCCGCACTACGAACAAAAAGGTTTGTAGTGCGGACTTCAGTCCGCTCTCATGCAGCTTCTATATAGCCTTTCTCAAAAAGGTGAGGTATGACTGACAGGTTATATAACCACTGAAACCAAGAGGGCTGAAGCCCAACAACGTACCTCATCTTTGTGAGAAAACCGCTATAACCACTAAACTAAGAGGGCCCAAGCCCAACAACGTACCTTATATGAGAGCTCGATCCGCTATACTTCGTTCAAACAGTAAGGTGCGATCGATCGCACCCTAGATAATTTTGAGATTTTTGGACAGTTGCAGGTAAGTTGCCCGATCGCCCTTTCTGACTATGCTACCGTTGCTACCCTATCGAGCATCGGCTGGCGAGTTTTCAAATTAAACCGGTATCCGTGGGGGAGGATGTGCAACTTGGCCCCGCAAATCGCCAAAGCCTCATCCTTCAACAGTCCATCCATATTGTCGTGGAGTTTTTCCGACTCGTCGATGACAGTTACAGCCCCTTCGCCAATGACTTCAACCACGTCACCGCTGACTAAAATAGCTGTATTTTCGTCAATCCCAAATCCCAAGACTGCTGGTTGCAACAAGAGTGCAGCAACTAAGCGTCCCAGACGGCCTCGCTGGGCGAAATGCTGGTCGATGACAATTCCTGGCAGGAAACCCATTCCCGGGCCCATTGCTACCACATCAACGCGAGGATTTGTCTCGGAGTCTCCTTCAATAATCATCATGTCTGGCATCATCGCCGCGCCGGCACTGGTGCCACCAATAATCGCCCCTTCGGAGTAGCGTTTGTGCATAGCTGCGTCGAGTTTGGTATCTTTCAAGCAGCTAATAATCCGCGCTTGCTCCCCGCCGGTAAAGAATATGCCAGTCGCTTGTTCGATCGCTTCTAAATAATCTGGATTGTCAGCATCTTCGGCTTTCTGGGTGTCAACAACTCGCACATCTTCAGCCCCGAGGCGCTCAAACACTCTGATGTAATTATCTCCGACTTCTCCTGGGAGGCTGGTAGCAGCCGTCATCACTACAATGCGGGCTTTAGTGCCTCCAGCACACCGCAAGAATTCCCGCAGAATTTTGCAATCCCCGTCTTTGTCTTCGGCGCCGCCAATAATTAGCAACTTTCCCTGATTTTCGCTCCCAGCCATACGATCTGCACTCTTAATGAATTGTATTTCACTAAAACATAACATTTTTGTTTCCTAAAACTGCCAAAAGGTAGAGATTAATAGTTCCAACTTGAATAGACAAATATAGTCATCTGCCTAAACTGCTTGTTGGTAAGGCGTTACCCTTACTGGACTTACTACTAAGTCCTGTATCGAGTCCGAAGCGAATGCCTCATTCCCGAATGCTTTTCTAATTATGTTGAGACTACCATTCAGATCGGCGTTGATTAATTGCCCATCACTCGCTCTGAATAATCCTCGCTTTATTCTTCTTCCTTTATAGCTTTGTTGCTTGCTCATCGGCTCGAAATCGAGGAAAGAACATTTGCTGGTGTAGCTTTCTTCAGTAATTACCACTTTAATTCCTGCTAAGCAAGCTTTGTACTTGAGCATCTCAATAAATCGAGCGTGAGGAATACTGACAAAGTTCTGATTGTTGCGCTTGCCGATGTTGATTTCCTGTTTCCAGCCCTCATTTTTTCCAATCACCAGTGTCCCTATATGGTTTGCTTCCAAGTGATTGATGATAAATCGGCTAGCGTTGTGCAGGTAATTATCAACTTTGCAGTTGCGTTTGTGGGTCAGTTGTTTGATTCTGTTGGATGTGTGCTTCTCTCTTGTGAGCTGAGATTGTAGTTGAGCTTTTTTCTTGTTGTAATAAGCATTAAGAGCTTTAAGAGGTCTTCCATTAATTATTAATGGTGTCAACCCCAAAACATTTGAACTAAGTGCTGCAAGGTTATTTAACCCGATATCAATACCTGCAACAGTTTCCTCATTCCCTTGCTGTGTTTGGGCAACAGCTTCATATACTACCTCGATCGCATAGTTACAAAATAATGGTACAATTCGTACCTGTTGAATTTCACTCACCCGAGTCGTCAAAAAAATGTCTGTTTGGGAAAGATGAACTACTCCTTTTTTTAGCCATTGCTGGCTAACTGCCTGTGATGTGTAAGTAACAACGAATCGACCATCAGTTTTATGTTTGTACTGAGGAAGCTTGGGACGCCCAAGAAACTTCTGCGGACAATTTGTATACTTCTTACTCGCCTCAAAAAACGAGATCCAACTTTCGTGCAATCTCATTAAGGTCTGTTGGCTAACCTTAGCTGGCAGTGCCGTATAATCAGCCGTTCCCTGACACAACTTCACCATAGCGTTGTAGTTAAGGTATTTGGCGTCAAAAATGAAAGATTGCCGAATCAGATAATTGGCGTAGTTAAACAGATTCTTAGACAAAAAGCACAAGCGAGCGCACTCAGCATAAAAGCCGTGATGTTTGTCAATAATATGTTTCTCTACTAGCCTCATCTGTCTTACTCTTCTACTAACAAAACTATGGCAGATGTTGGGACTAACGGCAAGAAGATCGGATCGGGTTTTGACGGTAAGAGTACCAGACTACCGAGATGGAAATGTTAGAGCGCCCGCAGCGCTCAGACAAAAAGGACAAAAACCGACGCGATCCCAGAGCCGATCGGGGCAAAGCCCATCGAGGATAAATGAGTCGAGATCAGGATAAGTGCCTATAGACTGAGTGAAGTTTCCCAATACAACAATACTTCGGACAGTTTTTTAACGACTCTGTAAGCGTTACAGCGTAAGCCCTGGCATTTTTAATGTTTTTTTGAAACGAGCGGGCTAGAGTTAAAGATTGAAAAAATACTCATCCCTATAGCCATCAAGGGTTTGAGATACTCGATTAGATCTAAAACTGTCCGGAGTATTGAATACAAAACAAACATCAGATTTTGATACGTGTTGGAGGCACGCAACTCAAGCGTTCCGGTTATTTCACTCGAATCTCCGGGTGTAACGCGATTTTTGATAAAAAAACTAACCCCTCCTCACACCATGGAGGAGGGGTCAAAAAATGAGTTTACATTACATTCCTGGACGCGCGACGGGGTATCAACCCGATTTCTGACTGGAGACTTCACCTGCCTAAAACCCATAAACCTCTTATTTTTCGTATCAACCGGGTCGATCGGCGCTTCTAGATTAGTTCGATCGCGAATTAGTGCGATCGCTCGATCAAATTGCTCAATTCTGATATTCGTTGCTATGTTGACCGTCACCGTACCCAGAAATCAGCTTCAAGTGAAATGCTTCCTCAGCTAATTGATGAACTTGATCCCTGAGAGCAGTTTGTGCGATTTTCATAATTCTCTGCCTCTTAAATCCTTTTTCACAGTCATAGCCAATTTTAATTGGCCGTGTACCTCTCAAAAGTTATAGCTTTTTTTCATTAGTGATTAATAATTTAGTCATTAGTAATTTAGTCATTAGTGATTAGTATTCGTAATGGCGAATTGGTAATTGGGAATTGGTAATTGGGCAATTCTCCCCCTCTCCCTCTCTCCCCCTCTCCCCCTCTCCCATTCTCTCCCTCTCTCTGCAATATAGTGGCGATCGCACCCCATGAGGTATGCCAGATTCTGCGAATGTCAGGATTTGTAAACGGTGGCGTCTGTACCTCCAAAAACCCGATCGAGTCTATATGCTCGATCGATTACCGATTACCGATTAGCGGACATACCTCATCTGTCTGAGACTCTACAATATCTATACCCATAGGTAGTACCCAATGCGCCGACAAGAGAGCTAATGTGACAAGTTAGCTCAAAGGAGGTCAAAAAATGCTTCAAGAAAAAAATACCGAGACAACCCGCGTCAATGCTAGAAAAACCGATGTTTTTGATATTTTCAACTTCAAACATTACATCGGGCCAAACCCTTATTTAGAAACAGCGGCTTTAGTTTTCGATTTTGCGGTGACGGAGGCGATCGCACCACAGCCGATCGCACATTATCATGAAATTATTGGCGATCGCTACCCGCAACTACTAGGCGAAACCTTCACGAACCACGCCCAACTGTTCGGCCGCACCGCCTCAGAAGTAGCAAAACTCGACATGGGTTTGCACTTCCAACACTGGAACGTCAAACCATTTTCTCACTTTAGCAGAATCAGCATAGAAGCAATTCACGCCCGCAGCGCCAGAGCCGTAGTTTACGCTGTTTGGGATTGGTTTGAAGCCATCAATCAAAATCAAGATTTCCCCCTAGAAGCACAAATTGGCGCGCTGCAAAATATGTTCCGCCAGTCTGTTTACGGAGGCCCGACAGTTTATTCATTAATGCGATCGGCATCCCAAAAAGGCATTCCCACATTTTATTTGTGGGATGAAGGATTGATGCAATACGGTTACGGTAAAAAACTGGTGCGTGGCTCTGCCACAACTTTTGATTCCGACAGCCATTTAGACTCGGATTTTACCACGCGCAAAGACGATTGTAAAGCTTTTCTTGCTACCTTAGGATTTCCAGTTCCCAAAGGCGATATCGTCTCCACAGAAAACGGAGCTCTGGGAGTTGCGAGAGAAATTGGCTACCCAGTTGCTATCAAACCAGTAGTCGGTCATAAAGGAATTGGCGTCACCGCAGATATCCGAGATGCAGAAGAATTGCAGGCGGCTTTTAAAAGAGCAGTCAACGCAATTCCCGAAACATGGCCCGTGCGAGTTATTGTGGAAAATAGCATCAAAGGAGCGGATTTTAGGCTGCTGTGCGTTGACGGCAAGTTTGTTTCTGCAACTGAACGTCGGCCCGCTTGGGTAACAGGGGACGGCGACTCAACTATTCGGGAATTGATCCGCCGCGAAAACCGCAAAACAGAACGCTTGGACACGCCAACTTCGGCGATGAGCAAAATTCAGTCCGACGAAGCGATGGAAATGTACCTGGAAGAACAAGGGCTGTCATTGGATAGTGTCGTAGAGCGCGATCGCACTGTATCTCTTCGCAAAGTAGCCAATCTTTCCGCAGGCGGCGTCAGCATCGATGCTACCCGCACCATTCACCCGGATAACATTGTTTTAGCTCAAGATATCGCCCTGCATTTTCGGTTAACTTGTTTGGGGATTGATGTTGTCACAGAAACTCTCGCCAAATCTTGGAAAACCGGGAATTTTGGGATTATCGAAATCAATGCCGCGCCGGGAATTTTTATGCACCTCAACCCGGCTGTCGGAGAAGGGGTTGATGTGCCTTCACATATTATTGATACTTTCTTTGATTCTGGAAAGTCAGCCAGAATTCCGATTATTACGTTCAACCGAATTTCGGTACACGAACTGCAAGAAACAATTGACCACATTCTGTTGCAACATCCTGATTGGACAATCGGTGCTGTTTGTCGCACTGGACTTTTTGTCAACCGTTCTGAAAAGGTTTTGCATAAAAATTACAATCTTAATGTGCAAACTTTGCTGCGAAATCCTAAACTCGATTTGTTGATTGCTGAATATCCCGAAAATGTTTTGGAAGCTGAGGGAATGTTTTATCAGGGCAGTAATATGGTGGTGCTGGATAATCCGGGGGAAACAGAGATGATTTTGCTCAGGGAAAGCACTGATGATGATACTGTGGTGGTGCGGGAAGGCAATAGTATTTCTATCCGCCGCCAAGGTTTGATCGAACAGTACAGTCTGGAGGATGGGGAACCGTTTACTCGGGTGTATTTGAAGGAAATTGGGACTATTTTGTAAGGTGCAAATTGCTACTTGAGTAAGGTGTGGGTTGCATACAATTAAATCAACACAAAGGTGCGAATTGTTACTCGCACAAAGTAATAAGCGCACCTTCGTGTTGACGGTTAAGTGCAAATTGCTATTTAGGCAAGGTGTGTAGCGCCCACTCAAATTTAACAATCAAGTGCGAATTGCTACTTGTGTAAGGTGCATTCGGCGCACTATACTGAGGTAAAGTAATTGTTATATTGTCGTTACCAAACTAATATTTTCGTAGAAACCGAACTTTATGAAGATAAATTCATATTTGTGCGATCTTAAGTTTTGACACAATCTTGTTTCTGCGCTGTCGATCGTGTTATCAAGGAAATTCAGAACTATTTAAACGAATCGCACTCCGGTGCCAAAAACTCTGGAAATATGAATGTTGCGAGCAATTGGTTTAATTCACTGACGAAAAATTTACAGTCGTATCGCCGCTACATTCCAGCAGCGTTGACTCTTTGCACGGGTGCCGGCTTGTCATTGATAGCGGCTGCCGTTGTCTGGAATTGGGAAAATCAGCGGATGGCAGCAGAATTTCATCAGCAAGCCGATCGCCTGAATGCGACTTTACAGCAAAGCATCAACAAAAACTTAGATTTTCTGTACTCAATTCAAGCATTCTACAGCGCATCTGCTGAAGTTAGCAGACAAGATTTGAGGGAATTCGTTCAACCGGCACTGTCCCGAAATGCTGCTGTCTTTTCTGTAAACTGGGTTTTGCGCGTCCCGGCTGCGGACAAAGCAGCTTACGAACAGACAATTCGAGCCGAAGGTTTTCGGGCATTTCAAATCTACGAGCGAGATGCTGACAAAAAGCCTGTACCAGTAAAAGCGCGATCGGAATATTTTCCTGTCACGTACAGAGAAGCCCTGGAAGCAGATACAAAATCACTGGGTTTCGATCTGGCTTCCAATCCCGAACGCAAAGCAGCTTTAGAGAAGTCGGTGAATACCGGGAAAATAGCTGCTTCGGGGAAGATTAAATTAATTAAGAACGATAGACCTGGAGTGCAACTATTTCTGCCAGTACCTGGCCGCGCAAGTTCTCCAGATAACTCGGCAAACAGCCGCGAAAACCTCAGGGGAGTGATTTCAGGTGTGTTTCAGATTACCAATATGGTCAATTTTTATTTAGAATCACTGAATTTAGACCACATAAATTTTTATCTCTATGACAACTCCGCCACAGAAAAAGAACGGTTTTTGATGCGCTACGACTCGCAAACCAAGCAGTTTATAGATAATCCACAACTAGAACATCCAGAGTTAACTAATCTCCGGCAACCTATCTGTGAAAATAAGAGTGCTTGCACTCGCACATTCAACGTAGCAGACCGCCAGTGGATGCTGCTAGTTTTGCCGGGAAAGGGGTACGATAGTCTGAGCGCCCATGAGGGTTCGCTGGCAATTGGCGCGATCGGGCTTTTGATGAGTGGCAGCTTGACGGCTTACCTGTTGATGTCTCTAGGACGTACAGCCAAAGTAGAACACCAAGTGCGCGATCGTACAATTCAACTAAAAGAGCGCACCGCTGAACTAGAAACGGCACTGACAAATTTACAGTCAGCGCAATTAAAACTAATCCAAACTGAAAAAATGTCCAGCTTGGGGCAGTTGGTGGCTGGAGTCGCTCACGAAATTAACAATCCTGTCTGCTTTATTTCTGGCAACCTGAGCCATACAGGCGAATATACTCAAAACTTGCTGGAACTTGTGAAAATATACCAGCAGCAATATCCCAACCCAACGCCAGAAGTACAAGGAAAACTACAAGAGATCGATTTGGAATTCATTAGTGAAGACTTGCCTAAACTCCTAAAATCGATGAATGTAGGAGCCGAACGCATCCGCCAGATTGTGCTTTCTCTGCGAAATTTTTCGCGTTTGGATGAAGCTGAAATGAAGTCGGTCGATCTTCACGAAGGCCTTGACAGTACCTTGATGATTTTGGACGGTAGGCTAAAAGCTAGCGGTGATTTTCCCGGCATTAAAATTATCAAAGAATACGGCAAATTGCCCTTGGTGGAGTGCTGGGCAGGACAATTAAATCAGGTATTCATGAATATTTTAAGCAATGCGATTGATGTTTTGTATGACGGCGAAAAAAATAAACATTTAATCGCAAAATCTTCCTCAGAGTCGCCTTGTTTACCTACCATTGTGATTCGCACTGAACTTTTAAGTTATAATTGTGCGTGCGTGCGGATCGCGGACAATGGAGCGGGCATGACGGAGAAGGTAAAACAACGTTTGTTTGAGCCATTTTTTACTACCAAACCTGTAGGCAAAGGTACCGGATTGGGATTGTCGATTAGCTATCAAATAGTGGAAAAACATCAAGGTTCGCTCAGGTGCGTATCGGCTCCGGGAGAGGGAACTGAATTCTGGATTGAGGTACCCGTGCGGCAACAGCCCGAGCAATCAGTTGCTAATATTTCATCAGCGGTACGCGTCAGTTGACAGTTGACAGTTGACAGTTGACAGTTGACAGTTATATGGCGGTGCCAAGAGTGCGGGCCCTCTTAGGAATGAGAATTAAATAACTTACAATTTTTATTGTTATTGTGGGATGGGCGGGAGAACCCGTTCTTTCTAGACGGGCGGGACGCCCATCCCACAAATATGTATAAATTATTTAATTTGCGATCCTTAATTGACAGTTGACAGTTTAAACAATACCGATGCAACCGGAAACGATATTAGCAAGCACATCCTAATTTACATTTAAATATTACCGAAAACAAATATCTGGGATTTTACGCGCCGCGACAATTTATCATTGTAGTAAGGTCTGATTACCAATTACTAATTACGATGTCTTTACAATTTATTAGCATTCCGCCAACCACCGATCGCAAACCAGTCGCTTTAATTGTCGCTTTGCACGGATGGGGTGCTAATGCTCGGGATTTGACTGCGTTAGCACCGGCTTTCAATTTGCCGGATTATCAGTTTGTGTTTCCCGATGCTCCGTTTCCCCATCCCCAGGTAATGGGTGGCAAAATGTGGTATGACTTGGCAAACAAAGATGCTGAGGGATTGGTAGAAAGCAGGGAATTGCTGAAGGAATTATTGCTGTCTTTGGAAAGCAGCACGGGCGTGCCTTTGTCTCGCACGATTTTAGGAGGCTTTTCTCAAGGCGGGGCGATGACTCTGGATGTGGGTTTGACTTTGCCCGTAGCTGGTTTAATTTGTCTGAGCGGTTATTTGCACTCGTCGATTTCGCCCGTTGCTGGGAGTGCTTTGCCGCCTGTTTCGATCGTGCACGGTACTCAAGATAATATTGTGCCCGTTAGTGCTGCGGTGCGATCGCGCGAGAGTTTGACTGCTTGGGGAGCACCCGTGCAGTATCGAGAATTTAACATGGGACACGAGATTCTGCCGGAAGTTGTAGATGTAATGCGAAGTTTTGTTGTAGAAACTGTGTCTAAATCTGATTAAAGGCTTAGGATATAGTATGGCGGAAGTCTCGGGCAGGGTCAAAAAATGAAAACTTTAACCAAAGCATCGCGCGATATTGCTGTACTTACTTCTCAGGACGTGGCAGAATTGGCTGTCCGTTTGGAGGTTGACGATTATACAGATCCTTTTGAGGGATTGAATGATTGGCATTTGTTGCGATCGCTTGCCTTTCAGCGGCCGGAGATGGTTGAACCCTATCTCCACCTTCTGGATATGGAAGCCTACGACGAAGCATAGGCTTAAAAATCTAGCTCAAAATTTCGACGGGATTGAGGAAGAAGTTAGCAGCATATTTTGTTGCGGATTGAACAGATGAGTTATGGATTTTTGTCTGTTTTCATCTCAACTTCTTTCTTGATTCTTTTTTATTGAAATATGAAACAAGGTTGGTAGTGAGGACTTTAGTCCTTCATGGATGCGGACTAAAGTCCTCACTACCAACCAATCTTATATCCAAATAATATTATAAGTAAGTCGTTTTTTATCTAAAGGGAGCATCTCATTTTTGAAAAAAGCATTTTTCATTATAGTGCGAGCGTCCCCGCTCGCGAGCAGTATAATACTCGCGAGCGGGGACGCTCGCACTATATGCAAAACTGAGATGCTCCCTATCTAAAATATAAAATCCTATGGTGAA
>NZ_JAEQCB010000224.1:0-6778 GCF_020738785.1 Microcoleus sp. PH2017_05_CCC_O_A
GAGGCGATCGCCCCTGTCGAAGTTGATACAGAATCAAATTCCCCAAATGATTCTGTATCAGAGGCGATCGCCCCTGTCGAAGTTGATACAGAATCAAATCCCTCAAATGATTCTGTATCAGGGTGCAAAGCTATATCCACCTACCGACCGCGTGGCACGGCCCGTAGTGGCGAATACTTCCGATTCTCCTACCGCGATGGTTCGCGTATGCGCCACATTCACATCCGCGGGGGAAATACGGATTCGCCGATCGCGCAGGCAAGAGTTGAGGAAGTGCGATCGCTCTTGGCTGCTGGAATTTCAGCAGTGGAAGTAGTGGGAATGCTTCGGAGGTAGCCCCTTTTTACGAACGGTACGTAATCAGTGCAGAAAATGGCCGGGATACGAGACTCGCCGACTGATCCGCAACATTAGTGATAAATAAATTGGCTCCGATTACGGCCCAGTCAAAGCGATGTCTTGTTGCTCCCAGGCCATTTAAATTATTTGCCTGCACAATCGCTCCGGACGTTGCCCGGACAATGACCTGCACGGATACAATTTTGGCAGGGTCGAGTCCATGGGCGATGTTTACGCCTAGTCCTTGCTCGGCTGCGGTAGTACCCTCAATCAGCCTTGTTTTTATTGCCACCCCGCCGTCAAGCATCAAACCATTTGCATTGCCAGCAGTCTTCGTTCCAATATTTCCATCATGGATTAGCGCTGCGTTCAGTCCGTCGGCGCTTTGAAGACGAAGCAATTCATTTCCGTAGCCAAAGTGATAGAGGCTTACGGCTGATATCCCTCCCTTGTGAAAGGCAAGAATGGGGTTGCTACCGTTATCGGTTGTCAGTTCGAGGTGGTTACTACCTCCAAAAAAGCTTGTGTAAGTGATTGGCGGATTATTCTTTAAAATCCGCTGCCCTCCAGCCAGACTGAGGAATCCAGCCACTATTCTTGCCCACAGGCTAGGGTGCGGGTCAGTTTTTGCCTCGTGCGCGGCAATCGCCTGGGCTACTTCGGCGTCCGTCGCGGTTGTTGCCGGAAGATCCGCATCAGTAATCGTTTTCCGGTTCAAATCAATCAGTTCGCCCATTGATTAGATTAGCGTCCCCTCGGAAACTTGAAGAGAGGCCGTGCCTGACGCGGTGATAACAGAGATAACGCCTGTGTATCGAGCCGAGACAAAGTCTTCTTTCCAAAGGAAGCCTGAAGGAATCGGCGTGGTGTGAAGAGCCGGAGTTACTACAGATCCTTCCCTGAGGAAAACGGTGGCTGGGCCTGCGTTGTAAATAGAATAATTTGCCCTGTTCGCGTTAGCAGCAAGAGCCACAGCTACCGTTGTCGTGGCGGACACAGGAGCGACAGCATTGGCGCCGCGCAAGTCTTCGGAAATATTGACTACTGAGTTTGAGTTGACGTTGATTAGCATAATTTAGTTAAAAATTGGCGATCGCGTTTTTGCGCTGTTCTTCTGAAATTTCGATATACCGGCTCAACGATGCAAGACTGGCGTGTCCAGACAAGGACTTGATTAAACCCGGGCTACAACCGAGATTGTTTAATCGGGTGATGAAGCCCCTACGAGCCGAGTACAAGGAATACCCCTGATTTTCGAGCCCCGCTTTTTTCAAAGCCCGCCGGAAAGCTCGATCGATCGCCTGCCGACAAAGATGGTCATTTTTGCGAACGCGAGACGGAAATAAATAACCACTTTCCAAGCATTCAAAATCCCTAAGAATTTGTTCCAACTTGGGATGACAGGGGATTTCTCTAGTTTTCTTATCCTTCCTAGTCGTCGCGCTATAGAGTATTTCCGAGCGCACGATACGCCGGGATGGATTTACGTAAAATTGGGAGACCTGGCTTTTTAGAATGGCATCTGGTCTCTCACCAGTGTACCAAGCAATAGCTAAAAAGACCTTGTGAATTTCCGTAAATAAATGTTTGCTGATTAGTTCGTAACTGGCTTGATTCATGGGCGTAGCTTGCCCAAACCTAAATATTTTCACTTGTTGCTGTTTTCTTTGTACTGTTAGACAATTGACAACCTTTCAACACCCCTCTTTAGTGTATCCACTCAAAGCCTTGTTGGTAGGCGATCGCAAAATATTAAGAAGTTGCTCTTTTATCTAAAAGAGCAACTTCTTAAGAAAAAGTTCAAGTTCAATCAAGTGTCAAAAAGTTAATAAACTAGAAGCATATTTATGTTTCCCAAAAAATGACAGTACATACAGCCGGTGCCGGTGCCACAGTAACTGGCGTTTCTCAATCTGCCCCCACTGGGCCCGCCAGTAAAGAGCGATATGTTTACGGGTTGCTAGCAAAACTAGAACAAGAGGAAAACAATTTAACTAAAATTGCCGGTCGCACTGATTCCGTCACAATTAGCGTTAACTTGTCCACAAAAATAGCAACCGTATCGCTGGTGTTAAATACTCAGGCTGCTGCTGCTGTCACGGGGCAGTTTACTGCAACAGCAACCCATTACTTGACAGGTTCCACCTTCACCAGCGGAACTGGTGGCAGCAGCACGGCGCCGAACTTGTCTCAGGCAGTCATGCAGGGAATAGTAGATTTAAAGTTGTTAGAGCTAGACCCTGTTAAAAATCCAAATAACGCCAGTAACCTCCGTCGGTGTCAGCTTGTACTAGCCTCTTCAGGCGGTACTAATTCTACGTTTAGCGCCGATATAGATTTTCCTGTGGAAATTTTACAGTTGCCCGGTGGTGGTTCTGTAATCGAAGGAAAGGACTGGTTGCTGTGAGCAATAATTCACTTAGCGGGACGAGAACTTTCCGGCGCTCAATCACCAGCGCTGACGGCGCTAATATTATTGAAATTCTCAACTGCTCTGAAACTTTTGCCGGATACGCAGCATTAGAGTCTAGTTACTATATCGAAAAAAGTTTCTATTTAGAAACACTCAGTGGCGCTATTTATCTTCCTTCCTTAATTCAAGCTCCTTTTCCCGAACTATATCCTGAGATGAACTCGGCAGAAAAAATAGCCGAAATGCTGAAAATAGAAAAAGATTATCCCTTTATTGGATTGCGCTTTCATGCCCGCAAAGGCACGGGAGCATGGTCAACTTTATCAACAGCTAGGTTGCAAAATAAAGGTCGAGAAACCGCAATTCCATTCGTGATTCCATATCTAACTATTAACCAACTCAAACTACTTAGCCCTGATGACAGATTGGGAATTTCAATAATCAATTACGGCTCTGGTGTATTAGGAGCGGGCGATTATATTAATTTAGAAGGTGACTTTAGGTTCAACGTCGATTTAATAGCCAAACCAGTAAATAAGATTGTCGGCACTGCGATTCCTTACGGAATTAATATCCCCTCAACAGCCCCTACTAGGTTTAGGTTGGCTAATGCAAACAGGGCGATTTTCTATGCCACGAATACGGGGAATGCTGATATTTGGATTGCTGGCAATTCGAGCGTCGCGGTAGGTTCGGGAATCTACCTAGCAGCTAACGGTGGTGGCAATCTAACCGAGGAAACGTTGACAGGGGAACTTTGGGCGATCGCTGAGGGTAGCCCTTCTAGAATTTCTGGCATTGAGGCGAGCTATGTCTAGGGTTAGCTCCAAATCATCGCTTTCCCCCAGCGCCACCTCGGGGTCAAGTGCGATCGACCTCGGGAAGGATAGCGGCGTCAATATGGGGGAGAAAAGCCAAACCTCTGTAAGTACCGGAGGAATTGGAGTCACCCGCGAGGTAGCAAATATTGGGGGAGTTTCCGTGACTGGTGGAGTCAGTGTTGATGTCAGCCCGATTCGCCTAGATATCAGTGGCAATCCCGACTATGAAGATCCTTCAAAAAGCTCAATTTCAATAGGTGCCGGCGCAGAGGTTCCGGGCGGGGTTTTGGGTGTGAGCGGGGGAGTCACAATTAATACAAATACGGGGCAAGTAAAGGGCGGAAGTATTGGTGGTGAGGTAGTTGGAATTGGAATTAATATTTCTAAGTCTTCTGAAGGTGTAGGGGTCGGAATTTCATTGCAAATTCCGTTTACTCCAATTAGTTTTGAACTTGGATTTGAGTTTCCCGATAAGAAGGAACCAACACCAACACCAACACCAATACCAATACCAACACCAACTAACAACAAAATGCCTTCGGATTGGCAGCCATCAATTCCCTCGTCTCCAAACTCTTCTGTTCAACCCGGTCTGTACTATGTCCAAACTACAACTATTTCGGCTGATGGCCGGTATTGGTACGACGAAGGCGACGGCACGAGAAACTATCAAATTGTACCGCCTCAAACTGGAAAATTAAAACCACCTTTTGTTTCACCAAGTACGGAACCATCCATTTGTGTAAACGTTACTCAAGCAAATATTGATAAAATGATAGCCTATCCCGGGGGCGTTGTATTTGGCTCAGCAGGTAGTGACTGGGCGTATTTGAATGCAAATAAAATTACTCAAATACAAATATTTTCAGAGGCTAAATATTTGTCTCCTTTTGGGCTTGTCAGTCTAATCAGAGAGACATATTACCGACGATGCGTAACAATCGCTAATCCTTTTGTTCGGTCTGTAGTCCCTGGGATTTATTTTGTGAAAACTATCTATGCACCCAATATATACGATTATCCGAATGGCGCGGAGGGGTATACTTGGCAGTTTGACAATTACGAATTAATATCAAGAACCGAAGTAAAGTTAGTCAAATGTCGGGAAGCTTTACCGCCACCTATTCCCAACTCTCCCCCCAACCCACCACCTAGAAAAGAAATGGATGAATGCTGTCGCGACTCTATCAAATTGCTGCGCGAAATTCACAAAAGATTGGGAGTTAAAAAATTTCCCGGTGAGCTTCCCAGTACAATTATTCAAGAAGTCGAAAAAGGCCAACCAGCAACAGAGCCAGTTCAAGAGAAAATTGAGGACTTTGCCGACCTCTTGATGTGGATGTTCCAGCGGGATGACGAACGCTGGGGTCAATGGCAAATTCAAATCGACGTAAAAGATACCGATTTGACAAAAGAAGGTGACCAAGGCAAACAGATTAAATTCCCGAACTTGGCAGAGTCGATAGCCGAAATGGAAGGGCAACTACTGAGCCTGCAAGCCAACGTAGCAGCCCTTGTGGCTTTATCAACTCGCAATTTGTGCGAGTCTGGAATGGGTCGGCAAGAAGCAATCAAAGCTTACTTGGCAAGCATGGCAATCGCAAAATACATGAACTTCCCTTATGATGAATCGGACATTGAAATGCCATCAACGTTTACCCCAAAAGCCGAGTCAATTGATGAACTCATCAAAGAAAGCATAATCCACGTCAAAGGTATTGAGTACACAAACAAAGAAACGCAGCGAGATATTTTATTGGATTTATTGCAGTCAGCAGCAATTACTAGAGCGGTACATTGGCGGCAAGTCGATCCTAAAAAAGATATCAAATCACAAATTTTGGAATCAATTAAAGGTAGCGCTGACTTAAGTGACAAGCTAGAAAATCCTTTAGCAAAGGAGGACGATCCGAGTAAACCCAAGCATTCTAAAGATTGGGAAGACTTCCTCGATCAGGTAGAGGATGGATTTGGCTTTGAGACAGGAATCGAAGACGCGCAAACCCCCTACGGTCGATCCAGAGAGCGCAGACCGCGCATCAGACAGATTGGCGACAATATAGGTCAGGCAGGTAAACCAAATGGCTGATGCAATAAAAAAAATTGGTTTGGTTTTGCGCGACTTGGCTAGTCGCAAAATGCGGGAATCTTCGACTGGTGGCAATATTATCCGCACTTGGTCGGCAAGCGCCACAACAACTTCTCAAGATAAAGGATTCCTAGAATCTATTTGGGACGGTGCAACGCGATTCGTCGGATTTCTGGTATCAGGAGTTGTTCAATTAATTTCGTTTAGCTGGACTAAGCTGTGGAGTTGGATTGTCGGCGGCGTTCAATTTATTGCCAATTTCAATTGGAATATTAGCGACGAAAGTATCGACAAACAAATTGAGGGTTTGTGGGATGCTTTCGGTGGCCTCTTGGGCAGTGCGGTAGGGCGGGCGATCGGCTGGATAGGATGCGGTCTAGTTCCGGCTGCGGCCATTATGACTTTCAACGAAGCGCTGGCAACTCACTTGCTAAAAGAAGTTGGCGAGCAAGCCCTGGACGAACTGCTCGACGCCGCTAGTGAGGTAATTCAGGCTGGCTTTAGGATGGGGGTGCAAGCTTCATTCTTGTGGCTCTACAAAAACGTTAGGGCTGCATTAAAGAATCCAGCAAACCCCCTGGGAATTGCTCTTAGAGGCTTTTTTGGAAGCGAAAAAATAGATAAATGGGGAACGGGGGAAAGTTGGACAATTGCAGGTGCTATTGAGAATGCAATTGAATCTATCCCCAATACTTTTTTGAGGAATTTTGTTGAGGAAGCTTGGGAAGAAGGAACGGAGGCCTGTATAGAAGCCGGCTATGCCGTCGCGGGCGGCATTGATGCTTGGCTGGCAATGCAAAAAGTGGCAAACAATTCGGTGCTTGGTGTCGATCGCACCATAGAAATTACTCCAGATAGATCGGTTCCCGACGAACGCATTGTCTTGTCTGGCCCTGAAGCCGTGATGAGGCCGACTGTGGTCAACGTCTTAGCAACTCACCAAATGCTGGGCAATCGTGACGTGGGAGTTCTTATTAATGGAACTCCTGTTGACGACTACGTGCGGCCGAACTCTCAAGAACGCTATCTAATCATTGAATTCAAAGAAAAGCAGCAGCCGCCCTGGGTAATGCCGGACGGCAAACGAGCTCGCAAGCGACAGGTGACAATTCCCGA
>NZ_JAEQCB010000225.1:0-6738 GCF_020738785.1 Microcoleus sp. PH2017_05_CCC_O_A
CGTCAATTTCAACAAAACGATTCTCGGTGGATTTAATGATGTGCCTCTCTGCTAGTTGCATTCAGACTCTCCATTTTTTGACGATCGCAATAATTCTCTCAGTTGACCATTTTGACTAGATGATACTACTATTGCTTACTACTGCTTACAAACTTAATAAAGTTTTATAATACATTTTTTATGATTTCACCTAAAAACAAAAAAACACTCGCGCTTCAAGAAACGGAGAGATGTTGAAAACAAGCAGCAGCTTGGGCCTGCTTACCGTTGCTGACCGACCTGCTTGTTTCGTTTTCTGGCGGAACAGATGATTCCTGCGCCTGTCAGCAGGAGTGCTACCACAGTACCCGGTTCTGGGATAGTTGTTCTTCTAATGACGGGGGGGTTTATGTAGTTTGGCAATATCGGCGATGGCACCTGTATCGGCGGAACTGGCGATGGCGATGGTGATACCGGTGGTATGACCGGTGGTATGACCGGCGTGGGTAATATCGGTATCGGGGTTGATGGTGGTGGTGAGGCTACCGGTGGTTCCGGTACTGCGGGCTCTACTATTATAGGGCCTGGTGATTGGACTACCGGCACTTCCGGCACTACAGGTTGTACGATCGGTATCGGTGCTGGATCTACCAGCGCTTCCGGTACCGCGTCTCGCACGGGTGCAGGTGATGTCGGTACTTCGACTGGTACGGGTGTTGGTGATTGAGGGCTGAGGGAATTATCAGGGACGCAGGCACTTGAATAGTTTCCGGGCCCGCACACATCGACTGCTGCTGAAGCCGGAGGGGCGGCAGCTAGATAGTAGAACCCTGTTGCCATTGTGGCAGAGAGTCCAATTGCTAGTTTTGCCAGTGGCGTACACATAACTATTTAGTTAAACAGTGGTAAAATCGGAGAATAGAAGTAGTGCTAGAGATTAGCGCTGCACGGCGGGCATAGATTTTAGAGTTCTTACCATAAATTGATGTTTTCTCTCCCGGACGCCTGTAAAAGATAGTATAGCGCTTGAGGCGATCGCCCAAACACTTTGGTCGTCTTATTTTATTTGACCCTAGTCGCCTAGGGTGGTTTGCACCGTCTGGCAACCTCTGAGCTAACAGCCCTTACAGCTATTAAAAGAGAGTTTTTACCGATACTTTTTTGCTAACATTTGCTAACAAATACATAAGTTGAGATCGGATCTCAACCAAGGCCTATCAACCTATGCCCGTAAAAATTTCTACAAGCACTTATATTCTTGCGTTCAGCTTGGTTATCGCTTAGCGCTATTAGCCAATCTGATTATTTGCTTTGATACTGTAGAGGCAACTTATTTATATAGCGGTTGCGTACTACCAAGGTTTTTCACCTACATCTGAGTGGGTAAATTCATAAAATAGCTCGGTAAGTGGGAAACGAGCGAGACTTTAGTCCTGAGAGGGAAACGACGGGCGCGGTTTCAACCGCCTTGAATCCCCTTGCGGGGTTAGAGGGGTATGGTTGCCGCTCTAGGTCGATATGGTTGTCTCCAAATCCCTTTCGGGTAATGTTAGCTTCGCCAAAGTTATAAGGGCTTTTTCCGGCTAGCAGCAGTGTAAAGCGTGACTTTAGAACTGTTTAACCACGCTTCGACAGAGCAAGGGACTAGCTTCGCATCCACAGGGTGTCGTGACCCAAATAACGTAGACCTCGAAGGTCTGAGGCCCGTCAGTACAGCTTGCTCGATCTCTCTAACAAGCTCAGTGGCTTGAGCCTAGAGTTACTGACTCTATATGATACGAAGACCTATGACAAATGTAAGCGATCGTCCGTGCAAATGTCCGAAAAAGTCTTACTGTTAATCAACCTTGAGCGCCGCCTCCTGAAGTTAAGTATGTAACCGATCGCAAACTATATCTGCTGTATTCTAATTAGCAATCCACAATCTGACTATTCTTTTATAGTCTCATGCTTCGACGAGATCTGTCCTCAGTATATGTACGTGTATTCCCGAATGTCAACTACTGAAAAGGAATATTTAAGTATTTACCGAGGGTAGAGGGCGTATTGAATGAGCTGGGCTAGTCGATCGCGCAGGCTTTCCATGCCGAGACCTTTGGCGGCCGAAATAAATACGGCTTGAGGAAACTCTTCTCGGGCGAGAGCAAGAGTATCTCCATCTACGGCATCGATTTTGTTAAATACTACAAGGGCAGGCCCGGGAGTTACGGGCATATCTGTCAAAATATTCATGACGGAGCGAATTTGGCTCTGCCACGCGGGATGCGAAAGATCGACAAGGTGCAGCAAAGCATCGGCATCTGTAACTTCTTCGAGGGTAGCCCGAAAAGCGTCGATCAATGAGAGGGGAAGTTCGCGAATAAAGCCCACTGTATCTGTGAGGACGATCGACAGCGGTTCTCCGGTGAGGGCGCCAGGAATCGTCAGCTTTCGGGTGGTGGGGTCGAGGGTGGCAAATAATTGGTCGGCTGCGTAGACCTCGGAATTTGTGAGCAGGTTGAGCAGAGTCGATTTACCTGCATTGGTGTAGCCGACGATCGCGACTGAGGGTACGTCCATGTGGTGCCGGTTCTGCCGCAGCCGGAAGCGGTGGGCTAGGAGTTGATTTACTTCTTGCTGCAATCTTGAAATGCGTTTGGCGATCGTCCGGCGTTCGGTTTCGAGTTTAGTTTCCCCGGGGCCTCTGGTACCGATACCGCCGCCTTGTCTCGACATTGCTTGACCGCGACCTGTCAGGCGGGGCAGGCTGTACTGTAGTTGAGCGAGTTCTACTTGCAATTTACCTTCGCTCGATCGCGCTCTTTGGGCGAAGATGTCGAGAATTACCTCAGTGCGATCGACGACACGAATACCAATCTGAATTTCCAAGTTGCGTATTTGTGCGGGGGACAAGTCGCGATCGAATACCACGAGGTTAGCGCTAATCGTTTGAGCGGTGAGGGAAATTTCTTGAATTTTGCCTTCGCCGACGACTGTCTGCGGGTGGGGGTTCGATCGCTTTTGACGCACTGTTTGCAATACCTGACCTCCGGCGCTTTCCACCAGCCGCGTGATTTCTGCGAGTCCGTCCTCAAAATCCAGCAGAGTCATGTGCTGAGTCATCACACCAACCAGCAGCACTTTGTCTTGGTCTGCATCTACTTGTTTGGCGACAAATTCTGCTTGAAAATCTGCTTCGAGTCCTTCCACCAACTCCAGAAAGTCTTGGTCTGCGAGGTCGTCCAAACTCAGTGGTTCTGATATTTTCCAGGGAAAGTTTTGAGTTTTGATTGGTGAGTTTTGAATTAAAGGCTCTTCTATTTCCTCTGTTTTAGTTGAAGCTGGTTCTAACTTAGCGCTCAACACAGAGAACTCAAAATTTGGTCGGTCTCCCTGGGGTATCAGGTGAACCAGATAAGTGTCTTGGATGTAACCGGCCGCACCGCCGCCGCGGCGCTGAAATCCTCCGCCGCTTAGAGTCAGCCAAACCAGGGCATCGAGGCGCTGAATTGCCATGGCGGTGATGGCTGCTTCGCTAGGGATTTCGGGCTTCAAGTGGGTGGCGATGCAGCGAATGCCACTGAGGCGACCTCCTCCGTAGCGGGGCAATTCTAGGGGTGCAATCTGGGTTTGGCGGGGCGTACCGACGCCGACGCGAATTACTTGTCCGCGACGGTTGATGTAGGTGCAGATTGGCTTGTCGATTTCGGTACTGATGGCGGCGACGCGCTGTGCGAATTCTGCCGTGGTGATGCGATCGCCCGGTAGTCTTTGGTGGTAAAGCTTTTCGAGTTGCTTGAGCTGGCTGGACTTTAAACCCTGAAGATTGCCGTAGATGGTTTCGATAACTGTTTCTCCCTCGCGCTCTGTCTTTGTTCCTATTTTAGTTAAGTTAAGGGCGATCGTGTTCTGTTTTGCGGTTGAAATTGACTATTTTTTTTTCCTGTAGCTTCTCGCGACTTCAGTATTGTCGAGTCACAACGGCCGTTGTTTGTCGCAGCAGGGCTTCGCAAGCTTTTCACAGCAGCCATCTCAACTTGCAGTTGTCTTTAGTATCTACCGATACAGGCGATCGCTGAAAAAATGGTTTTTAACAAAATTTAACACGTCATTTTTGTCTCAAAATCCTCCTTTAGACTTGTATGTATTTTGCACCTATCGACAGATAGCAAACTAGAAATTAGGTCGCTACCATGATAAGCGAAACATTGTTAAGGAATGTAAAAAAATGGAAACTCGCCCTACTAACTTACCTCCTACCGCTAATGCCTACAACGGCAAAGATCGGAACGCCTTTTTGTTTGGGTTAAACCCACAAGCAGAACTTTGGAACGGTCGCTTAGCGATGATCGGTTTCTTAGCTTATTTGCTTTGGGACATGGCTGGATATAGCGTTCTGCGCGACATACTTCACTTTCTGCCTACCTACATCGCTCACTAATAACGAGCATTCTATCCTGTCTGGTAGTATGAGGAAATGCCACAACTGCCAGACAGCCTAAAAGTTACAAATGGCAGCGAGTAGGATTTTGTCCCTTTGTATTTTTCGTTACTTTTGAATGGCATTAACAGACTTCTTGCTCTGATGCGATGATTCTGCGTAGGGGCGAGAGGAGTGGCGCGGTGAATATTGATAGACAAACAGATATTGTTCATGTTTCATGTTTCATGTAGATACAGAAGAGTATTTATTACACCTAACTCGTTATATTCACTTAAATCCAGTTTGTGCTACTAATATAGTTAAAAAAGCCGAGGCTTGGGAGTTTTCTAGCTATCAAGAATATAGCGGTTTTTACAAAGATTCGCGGACGTTGTTGGGCTTGGGCCCTCTTGATTTCAGCGGTTATGTAAGCTGTCAGCCATACCTCATCTTTTTGAGAAAGGCTATATATTGATTTGCGCCAGGGTAGTTTGCCTAAAATAGATCGAGTGCGATCGCAATTTCAGTCAGCAGATGCTTATCGTTACTTTTTAGAAGATTTAACTAGCGATAAATTAATCCAGCATTTAACCTTTGAAGAATAGAAAGAACCTACGTGCATCCAAGAAACCCGGTTTCTGAGTTCCACGCGCAAGCGTCCAAGAAACCGGGTTTCTCTGAGAATTTACGCCTCTTCACGAGATTTTCCGAAGAAACCCGGTTTCTGAGTATCGCGCGATCGGGGATTGTTGATTCTGACCCATCAGAAACACTATCAACTATCAACTATCAACTGACTAATTACTTTAGTTCATTGAGCGCCGCCTCGGCTTTTTGTGCGCCATCATTGTTGCCTTGCTGGCGGTAAGTGTCTAGGGCTTGTTGAAAAGCTTGAATTGCGTCGGATTTGCGATCGCGCGCTTTGAATGCTTGACCCATGTTGTAATAAGCTTCTCCTCGGGCTGGATCGAGCTGGATCACTCGCCGAAAAGTGATAATTGCTCCTGAAAAATCTTGTTTTTCTAGTTGAATTTCCCCGATTGCAACGTATGCGCTCACTAGATTCGGTCGCACGTCAATCGCTCGCTTGTAAGCTATAATCGCTCCTTCTAAGTCGTTTTGAGCTCTGAGAAGTTCGCCAATTTCTAACTGTACTTCGGGATTCCGCGGCTCTAGTTTTGACGCTTCTTCAAAAGCTGCTAGCCCTTCGGAAGTGTTGCCGCTACGCAGCAAAGCAGTACCTAATTTTAACTGAATGCTGGCTTGTTTGGGAGCGAGTTTGGCTGCTTGTTTGAGCACGGTGACAGCACTGGCAAAGTTTCCCTGCTGGATCAATACTAAACCCAATGAAGAATAAGCTTGCCAATTTTTGGGATCGAGGGCGATCGCCTCTTGGTATGCTTTAAATGCACCGCTGTAATCTTTTTGCTGAAACAGCACCACTCCGAGTCCAATTCGGGCGTTGACATTTTTGCGATCGAGCACAGCGGCGCGACGGTAAGCTGCTGCTGCTGCGGGATAGTTTTGCAGGTTCGCCATAGCATATCCTAAGGCGTATTGAAAGTCAGCATTTTTGGGTTCCAGACCGATCGCCTGTTGGTAAAATTCCACTGAGGCTTGATAGTTGCCCTGACGCGCTTGTAGATAGGCAATACCGGAAAAAATACGCGGGTTTTCCGTATCTAAACGGGCTGCTTGTTGATAAATGGCGATCGCCTTACTGTAGTCTCCTAAATCTACCAACTCGCGTCCTTGCCGCAGCAGACTATCTAAATTTGCATTATTTTTAGGTTGAACTTCCTCTGGTGTGTCTGCTGAGAGCGCTATCTGCGGCGTTGCGATCGCGAATCCCGCTACCAAAAGTGTACTGAATACCAAGAGACTTTGTTTGTGGACGGCCATTTTTTTCAAAGAGTGTGTGGATTAAAAGAGCGAATTGCTGTCAGCTTAACAAGCTTACAGCTTAGGGTTTGCCTGGAATCTTTGAGCGGGGAGATGTAGTAAACCTACAGAAATCGACCAACTCAAAATTTTCGCACTTGAGGCCAACTGATGATTGTAACAACAACTGATATCATCCAAGGAGCAGAAATTCAATCTTACTTGGGAATTGTAACTGCCGAGGTTGTCTACGGCACAAACGCCCTGCGAGATTTCTTCGCGGGTATTCGCGACATCATCGGCGGGCGCACCGGCAGTTACGAGGAAGTGTTTCTCAAAGGACAGGGACATGCCCTCTAGACTTACCATCTCGCTACCCTTCCAGCCATTATGCCTGTACTTTCTAGACACTTTCTATTTGCTTAACGTATTTGCGTCATTACAGCCGTTGAGACAGCTTACTTGTAAGCCCGCAG
>NZ_JAEQCB010000024.1:0-53228 GCF_020738785.1 Microcoleus sp. PH2017_05_CCC_O_A
CGTGTCTGCGGTTTGATTACAACCGTGTCTTCGGTTCTATAGCCTGCGGTCTACGGTTTGATCGCCTGACTCTTTTAAGATACAAGGGGCGGGTTCACCGAAATAACCGCCCAAAACAAACAATCTCAAAAACCCGCCCCCACCCAACCATAAATTCAAATGTACTAAAATCGTATCCCCGCATCAACAAATATCAATCTTGTAAGGGCTGGTTCACCGAAATAATCGCCCAAAACCAATAATCTGGTAAACCCGCCCACCCAACCATAAATTCAAATGTACCTATTTTCCAATAAAAACAACCGATAAACGTATTAAAAAACACAAATCAAATCTGTATAAAACCTTAAAAATTGCCAACCATACAAAATGTCACGAATTTTTACATTACATTGTAGTTAATGTCAATTCTAAAAATTGTGCAAACTAATCTCTGTTGAACTGACCAAAGGACACAAACATGGATATCTTATCTAATACCGTGGCGCTATCGCGGATGCAATTTGCGCTAACCGCCATATTCCATATGCTGTGGCCAGTTTTGACAACGGGAATGGGAATTTATCTGGTAATTGTTGAGGGAATGTGGCTGAAAACTCGCAATCCTGACTATTACCACCACGCTCGTTTTTGGTCGAAACTATACGTTCTCAACTTCGGTATTGGTGTAGCTTCCGGCATTCCCATGGAGTTTCAATTTGGGACGAATTGGGCACCATTTTCCGAAGCCGTGGGTGACTTTTTTGGCAGCATTTTAGGGTTTGAAGCTTCAATGGCATTTATGCTAGAAGCTGGCTTTTTAGGAATTATGCTATTCGGTTGGGGGCGCGTTCACCCGATCGTCCATTATTTCGCTACCATCATGGTAGCCTTCGGCGCAAACCTATCCACTGTATGGATTTTAGTCGCTAACTCTTGGCTGCAAACTCCAGCAGGCGGAGAAATGGTCAATGGCAAGTTTGTTGTCACCGATTACTTTCAAGCAATTATGAACCCCTTCGCATTAAACAGCATTCTACATATGTTTTTTGCGACGTTAGAAACTTCCCTGTTTGTAATTGGTGGAATTAGCGCTTGGTACATTCTAAATAAGCGCAACGAAGCCTTCTTTTCCAAATCTTTAAAGATTGCCATAGCGACGGCGATCGCAGTTGCACCTTTGCAGATATTCATCGGACATTTGAGCGCCGAACAAGTCTATCACTATCAGCCGACAAAATTAGCAGCGATCGAAGCTAAATGGGAAACCTCAGCAGCCGGAGAATCAGCCGATTGGACTTTGCTAGCTTTGCCTAATGAAAAAGCCCAAAAAAATGACTGGGAAATTAAAATTCCCAATGGCTTAGGATACGTTCTAGAATTCAAACAAAAACTTTCCGAACCAGTCCTCGGTTTAAAAGAGTGGAAACCAGAAGATCGACCCCGGATGGTAGGTTTAATCTACTATTGTTTCCGCATCATGTCCGGGATTGGATTCTTCTTTGTAGGATTGATGCTGTTCAGCACAATTCAGTGGATGCGAGGCAAACTTTCTGCTGAAAATATTAGCAGTCAACCTTGGTTGATGCGCGCTTGGATCTTAGCAGCACCCCTGGGATATATCGCTGTAGAATCGGGTTGGATTGTGCGCTGTGTAGGCAGACAGCCCTGGGTTTTATACGGGCAAATTCGCACGGCTGACGGCGTATCAAATATCCCCGCTAGCAATGTTTTAACTTCTCTGAGTTTCTTTGCGATTATTTACAGCTTTTTGTTTGTTTGCGCCTTGTATTTTGGCAGCCGCATTATCCGCAAAGGCCCTAATTTAAATCTGTCAGTACCTGGTTTAGGCAATCAACCTGCGATCGAAACTGAACTCGCAGAACACATTCCCGATCAACGCCCTGTAGAAGCACAACAATAGGAGATTTTATGCAAGCTTTGGAGCATTTTCTCCCGCAAGTCTGGTTCATCATTTTGGGTTTATTTCTTTTGCTCTATGTCATGCTAGATGGCTTTGACTTAGGGGTGGGAATATTATCTTTGACTGCTTCTGATGACGAGCGCCGAGGCATTTTAATGACCAGTCTGGGCAATGTTTGGGATGCTAACGAAACATGGCTGGTTTTAATGGGAGGCGCTTTATTTGGTGCATTTCCTTTGGCTTACGGCACAATTTTAACTGCCTTGTACATACCGATTTGCATGATGCTTTTCGGTTTAATATTTCGGGCTGTAGCCTTTGAATTTCGCGAGCATTCTAACCGCAAGTTGTTTTGGAATTATGCTTTCGGTGCGGGCAGTTTTTTGGCAGCTTTAGCTCAAGGATTTGCCCTCGGCGCGGTGCTTGAAGGCATTGCGGTGGATGAAGCGGGTCACTTTGTGGGGACTACTTGGGATTGGCTGGATTGGCGATCGATCTTGGTGGCTTTGACACTGGTTCAAGGCTACGTGTTGATCGGTTCCACCTATCTGATTATGAAAACCGATGGGGAATTGCAAACAAATCACTACCGCACCGCTAAAATTGCGGCGGTGACAACGTTAATCGGAGCAATTTTGATTACCATCGCCACTCCGGTTTTTTATGAAAGTACCAGAGCAAGATTGTTCGATAAACCGCTAGTTTATGTTTTTGCGGCGATTCCCGTGCTGGGATTGCTGCTGGTTGGACTCTTGCTCAGAAGCCTGGAACAAAAACAAGAACGCACGCCGTTTGTCTGGACGATTATGATTTTCTTGCTCAGTTTCATCGGTTTGGGATTGATTGTTTTTCCCTACATTATTCCGACACAACTCACGATTTACCAAGCGGCGGCGGCACCCAGCGCCCTGGTATTTATGATTGTGTTCATCGGCTTTCTGATCCCGATCATGATTTTCTACAACATCTACAACTACGTAGTATTTCGGGGTAAGGTTGCTGGCGGCCATTACGGCGAATAAAGCAGCATAACACCGCAAATCCAAGTAAAGACACCCAAATCTCCCCAGATTTAAAATTAATCCGATCTGCGGATATTTGCGTGTCTTTGCTGTTGACAAATATCGATTTCTGAGCGTCAGGGTTCTGATTTATTAATCAAAAAAACATAAAACTTTTTGTTTTCGCCCGCGAATTTAAGTGAATCTACTTATAAGAATGCTGAAAATTTCTGTATAATTAGTATAGAAAATGATTTCTATGCTCTTTTTGTCTGGCAACAGTTACAAGTTTTGGCTGTGTTTGCCTAACTATTGTCTCAGGTGCGTCGAGGCGAGATTGTCACTTTTTTTCAGGATTTAAGGGTGTTCCGGTACGAGGAACCTTATTGTTCTGTGAGTTTTGAGAATTAGTAGAAATAGAGTAACTCGTAAGTTGGTTGGCGATATTACGCAAATACTATGTATTATTTTACACCTGATTCAATAATTTATGTCTGAATTTTTAGACGGCGATCGAGAAATCAATCCCCCATCAGCAGCAGACGATCGCACTTTGATTTGTTTCAGAGAGAGGAAATTGCGGACTATTTGGGAAACTGCTCTAGATGCGATCGCGATCGCCGATGACAAAGGGCGATACCTCAATGTCAACCCCGCCGCCTGCGAATTGCTTGGACTAAAAAGAGAACAACTCCTCGGGCGCTGGATCTGGGAGTTTGCAAAACCAAGCTGGAATTTTCAACAGGTGTGGCAAGAATGCCAGAAACCGGAAAAAGTGCAGGGTGAATTTGAGTTAGTGCGGGCTGATGCAGAGATTCGCACCGTCGAATATGCAATAACGCTCAACTTTTGGCCTCACCGCTACTTGTTAGTCATGCGAGATGTTACAGGGCGCAAACAAGCCGAAACACAAGTCGAAGAACTTACCCGCCAACTCGCCCAAACCCAAGCTCAACTTCGGGAAGCAGGTATCGCACCGGAGAGTCCCATCAGTCCCACAGATACTGGTATTTTAGAGCAAATTGCCCGCCACATCCCGGGCGTTATTTATCAGTTTCGCATGGATATTGATGGTGGTTTCCATTTTCCCTATGCCAGCGGCAGACTGGAAGAGATTTACGGCGTTACCCGAGAACAAGTGCAACAAGATGCGACTTGTATTTTCAATCACCTCCATCCTGAAGATTTCGATCGCGTTTATCAATCGATTCTCGATTCTGCCCAACATCAGACACCTTGGTGTTGCGAATACCGGCTGTGTTTTCCCGACGGGCGGTTGCGGTGGTTGCGCGGCGATTCTACACCGCAGCGACAACCCGATGGCAGCACTATTTGGCATGGCTATGTTCGGGACAATACCGAGAGCAAAGCCGCAGAAATTGCCATCAAAACCAGTGAAAACAGATTCCGCACGATCGTGGAAAATCTCAACGATATGGTTTATATCGTCAATCCCGATAGCACCTTCAGCTATGTCAGTCCCCAATTAAAAGAAATCATGGGATATGAAGCAGCAGAAATGTTACATGAGAGTTTTGCTAATTGGGTTTATCCAGAAGATTTACCAATTTGTAAAAATACTCTCGATCGCTCTTTGCAAGGTGAGAAACTGCGGGGATCTGAGTACCGAGTTTTGCATCGAGATGGCAACTATTACTGGCACTCTGCCAATGTATCCGCGATCGTAAATGACGCTGGAGAATTCGTTGCCTGTTTGGGAATAGCGCGTTACATCCACCCTCAAAAACAAGCACAAATCGCTTTAGAAGAAAGTAACAGCCGCTGGCAGTTGGCTATAGAAGGAGCGGGAGATGGCACTTGGGATTGGAACCTCAAAACCAATGAAGTCATCTTTTCCAGGCAGTGGAAAGCGATGCTGGGCTATGCAGAACACGAAATTGTGAATGATTTAGCAGAGTGGGACGGTCGGGTACATCCAGAGGATAAAGCTCAATGCTATATAGATTTTGCCAAACATTTTCGCGGCGAAACTTCTACCTGTCGCAACGAACACCGCCTGCGCTGCAAAGACGGTTCTTACAAGTGGATTTTAGACCGGGGTCAGGTGGTGGAATGGGACGAAGAATCTGAACCGATGCGGTTTATCGGCACTCATTGCGATATCAGCGATCGCAAAACCGCAGAATTAGAGTTAGCTGCCTCTCAAGCAGAATTAATGGCACTATTTAACGCCATGCAGGATGTGATTATGGTGCTCGATGCAGAGGGACGCTATCTCAAAATATCTCCCAGCTCGGCTCCCTTGTTGTACAAACCTACCGCTCAAATTTTAGGTAAAACTCTTCACGAAGTTTTACCCAAAGAATCAGCAGATTTTTTCCTAGAGTCGATTCAAGAAGCGATCGCCAATCAATGCGTGACGCAGTTGGAATACTCATTACCAATTGGCGATCGCTCAGTCTGGTTTGATGCCAGGATTTCTCCCATGTCTCAAGAGCAAGTGGTGTTTGTCGCCAGAGATATCACCGATCGCAAACGCCAACAGCAAGCTCTCCGCTTAGTAGTCGAAGGTACGGCGGCAAAAACCGGCGCAGCATTCTTCAAAAGCTGCGTTCAATATCTCGCCAAGGCACTAGAAGTTCGCTATGCTTTGATTGCTGAATTTGGTGACTCTGAAAAAACGATCGCCACAACTCTAGCATTTTGGGCGGGAGATGAATTTGGGGATAATTTTACTTACCATCTATCCGAGACACCCTGTCAAAATGTCGAGCGGTGTACCAAGATATGTCGGTATCCCAATCTCTTGCACTGCTGGTTCCCCAAAGATGATAATTTAGCAAGTCTCCAAGCCCAAAGTTATGCGGGTGTACCGATTGTAGATGCCGCTGGAAATTGTTGGGGATTGCTCGTGGTGATGGATACTGAGCCGATGGTGAAATATCTAGAAATGCAGTCAGCTATCTTGAGAATATTTGCCACCCGTGCGGCTGCGGAAATGGAACGGATGCAGGCGGAAGCAGCAGTGCGTCAATCAGAAATTCAACTGCGGCTGCAAACTGAAGAATTAGAAGCAACCCTGAAAAAGTTGCAGGATACCCAAACTCAGTTAATTCAAGCGGAAAAAATGTCTAGTTTGGGTCAATTAGTCGCCGGAATTGCCCATGAAATTAACAATCCAGTCAGTTTTATTTATGGCAATATTCAACCTGCTACCGATTGTGCGAGCGAGTTAATTCAACTAATTCATCTTTACCGAGAGCATTATCCGATTCCGCCCCAGGCGATTGCCGATTTTATCGAAGATATCGAGCTTGAGTATCTAGAAAATGATTTTTATAAGCTGTTGAAATCGATGAAAACTGGAGCCGCGCGCATCAGCGATATTGTTAAGTCGCTGCGGACTTTTTCGCGGTTGGACGAAGCGGATTTAAAAAGCACAGATATTCACGAGAATCTCGAAAGTACCTTAGTGATTTTACAAAATCGCTTGAACGGTAGGGCGGGAAAACCAGAAATTCATGTCGCCAAATATTATGGTGAAGTACCTCTGGTTGAATGTTATGGCGGTTTGTTAAATCAGGTATTTATGAATTTGCTGGTGAATGCGATCGATGCGATCGAACAAAGGCGAGAAAGCCTAGAACCCAGCGCCAAATTAAATTATATTGGTCGGATCGCGATCGCCACTTCGTTCGCTGCTGACAATCGCGTGTCGATCTCGATTCATGATAACGGTTGCGGGATAACTCCCGAAGTTCAAGAAAAAATATTTAATCCCTTTTTTACGACTAAACCGGTGGGTAAAGGTACGGGGATGGGGCTAGCAACTAGCTATCAAATTGTCACGGAAAATCATCGGGGGAAGTTGCGGTGTTTTTCGACACCCGGAGAGGGGGCGGAGTTGGCGATCGAGTTGCCAACTTGCAAGTAAAATTATCTATAGCTAGTTTATAATGGAAGCTCGATCGCAAATTCCGTCCCTTCGCCCAAAACCGAATGGCAGATCAAGGTTCCGCCGTGTTTTTCCACCACAATTCGGTAACTGATGGCTAAGCCCAAACCGGTGCCTTTCCCCATCGGTTTTGTGGTGAAAAACGGATCAAATAATTGGTGGCGCACGTCTTCTGTCATGCCGATCGCATTATCGGCAATCCGGATGCAAATAATATTTTCGTTAAGGGCTTCTGTGTGAATGCTAATAGTTGGTTTCCAGTTGCCACTACCCGTTAGCGAAGCCCTAGGAGAGGAACGCTTTTTTTGCTTCCAAGCATCTTCCAAGGCGTCAATACTGTTGCTAAGCAGATTCATAAATACCTGATTTAGCTGACCTGGATAACATTCAATTAAGGGTACTTTCCCGTAATCTTTGATGACTTTAATTTCGGGATATTCGGATCTAGCTCGCAGTTTGTTGTGCAAAATTAGCAGTGTGTTGTCTATGCCTTCATGAAGATTGGCAGGCTGCTTTACCGAGTCGTCTAAACGCGAGAAGTTTCGCAAACTCAGAACTATTTCGCGAATGCGATCTGCTCCCATTTTCATCGAAGAGAATATTTTTAATAAGTCTTCTTTCAGGAATTCTAAATCTATGTTTTCAATATATTCTTGAACTTCTACTTGTGGTTGAGGATAGTGTGTTTGGTACAGTTCCACAAGCTGCAATAAGT
Source organism: Microcoleus sp. PH2017_05_CCC_O_A (assembly GCF_020738785.1). Classification (NCBI taxonomy): domain Bacteria; kingdom Bacillati; phylum Cyanobacteriota; class Cyanophyceae; order Oscillatoriales; family Microcoleaceae; genus Microcoleus; species Microcoleus sp. PH2017_05_CCC_O_A. The sequence goes on from NZ_JAEQCB010000024.1 coordinate 7,536, forward strand.
CTCTCATATATTGGCTGGCGTAGGAAATATTGCCGTAGATAAAACTCACGGGATTGTTGATTTCGTGGGCGACTCCTGCTACCATTTGACCGAGACTTGACATTTTTTCGGTATGAATTAGGTGAGCTTGAGTTTCTCGGAGTTCTTTGAGAGCTATTTCTAGCTGCTGGGCTCTGTTGTTGGCGATCGCCTCGGAGAGTCGCAAAGCATCCTCCGCTGCTTTGCGCTCTGTCACGTCAAAAATGGCGCCGTTGAGGGATGAAATTTGACCGTCTGGGTTGAAAATAGCTTGACCTTTTTCTGCAACCCACCGCACGTTTCCGTTGCTGTGAATCAGGCGATATTCGATCGCGTAAGGTTGTCTTGTCTTAATCGCCCGATCGACAATTTTATCGATCTGCCCCACGTCATCGCCATGAACTATACTAGAAAAAGCTTGCACGGGTTTTTGCATAAAGTTATCTGCCGGATAGCCGGAAATAGCTTCTATGCCGCTGCTGATAAAAGTTAAGCTCGATCGCCCCGCAGCACTGCAACGGTAAACTGCGCCGGGAATATTGGAAACTAACGATCTAAATTCTTGTTCCCTTTCCCGCAAAGCTGCCTCAATCCGCTTGCGATCGCTAATGTCGCGAGCAAAGGCGCACTGATATTCTTTACCGTTAAATTGCCAATGGTCGATCGTAATTTCTACTGGAAAAATGCGACCGTATTTAGTGCTGTGGTGAACTTCAATATTAACGGAACCGCACCTTTTTAAGACTTTCCAGTGCAAATTCCAAGCAGTTTCAGGAAAATCGGGATTGATGTCGTGCACAGTTAGATCGAGCAATTCTGTGGCAGAATATCCCAATGAACTGCAAGCGGCGTCGTTGACGTACAAAAATTTACCGTCCGCTCCCATCCAGAATACCGCATCTGCCGATCGGTCGATCGCAAATTGAGCCAATTGCAACTTTTCCTCAATCCGGTGGCGATCGGCAATTTCTTTTTGTAACAGTTCGCTTAACGAACTGAGAGTTAAAGCGCGATCGACAATATCATCTGTCGGTGGTTTTGCCAATTCTGCTGTCTGTGTATCATCTTGCTGCTGATTTTCTGCTAGCTGTTTTAACGGCTGTTGTGGAATATCTTCTGTGAGATTTAAGTCAGATTCGGTAAATGCTTTCGGCATCAGGGCGATCGCAAATCCGGCTAAGAGCAAAGAAATCACACCACTTGCAGCTTTGAGATCTACCGACAGCCAATCAATGGAATGCCAAAGCGTCCAAACTTGCGTTAATTGAGCAGCGCCGCAGCCCAAAAAACCGACAGCAAATAGCCCTCCAATCTTGCTGTGAGAACTTTGGCGGGTAAAATAAACCAAAGATAGCGCCAGAGAGCAATAAGCGAGTGCCGTCAGCGAGTCAAAAACAGCGTACAGTCGCAACTGGGCCAGCCCGTCGCAGCCAAGTGCGGAAGATGCAGGCAGTGTTGCATAAAAAAATGTTAATAATTCTTGCATAAATTTCAAGAAAAAAGTTATTTGCAGCAATCCAAATCCATCAAATATAATTATTTGATTTCGGTGGCTGAAAAATGTTTACATAATTATATACTTTTTTCATTTTTTATGAAACAGCTATTTTTGCATGGAATGTCAAAACTGTATAGCTTCGGCTGACAGTTGACAGTTGACAGTTGCCCTGTGATAGTTGACAGTTGACGGTTTAAACAATACCGATGCAACCGGAAACGATATCAAAGGGTGGTAATGGGGAAAAAGGCAATTGGTAGTTCCTGTAAGCTGACTGAAGTTTCTGGGAGTAAAAATAATCGCGCGCAGTGTTTCCGATCCCTGGTGCTTCTAGAATAATTTTCGATATAGCGGTTTTCAGAAAGATAAGGTATGTTGTTGGGCTTTAGCCCTGTGAGTTTAGTAGTTATATGAGCTGTCAGTTATACCTCATCTTTTTGAGAAAGGCTATAAATTATGTACCGAAATGCTTCGCCCTTGCCTAAATGAGATGAACGCAAATACGTAGTTGCGAACTTAGCGCTTTTTGTTTAGATCATGAAGAGCGCTGAAGCGCAACTACGTACCTAGGATGATAATCAATAATAGCGCTTTTTGCTGGGATTGTTAAGAGCGCTGAAGCGCAACTACGTACCTAGGATGATAATAAATAATAGCACTTTTTGCTGGGATTGTTAAGAGCGCTGAAGGCTTTTTGCTGGGATTGTTAAGAGCGCTGAAGCGCAACTACGTACCTAAGATGATAATAAATAATAGCGCTTTTTGCTGAGATTATGAAGAGCGCTGAAGCGCAACTACGTACCTAAGACGACAACCAAACGGCCCTGACTTCCTCCCCGAAATTGCGGGGAGGGAGTTACAAATTCACAAATGATTTAGGATTGCTATGACCCAGATTGCCAGCAGCAAAAATCTCTATTTTTGCGCTAGCCAATCCACAGTTAATTAAGCACCACCAAGCACCAAATGTACCAGAGTCCGAACTCCAAAGCCAGTTGCTCCAGCGCCGTTATAGCCGTTTTCCTTATCGCTCCAAACTGGGCCAGCAATATCTAAATGTGCCCAAGGAGTGTCCTTAACAAACTGCTTCAAAAATAGCGCCGCCGTAATCGAACCGCCGTAACGAGGCCCTGTATTTTTCATGTCAGCGTGCAAAGCCTTCAAGCCATCAAAATACTTCTCTTCCATCGGCATTCGCCAAAACTTTTCACCTGCCAATTCAGAAGCCGCGACTATTTCGGCGGCGACGCTATCTTGAGGACTCCACAAACCGGCGATATCTTCGCCCAAAGCAATGACGCAGGCGCCAGTGAGAGTGGCTAAATCGACAATTACGTCAACTCCCAACTTATCAGCAAATACCAAAGCATCAGCGAGGGTTAAACGACCTTCGGCGTCGGTATTGTTGACTTCAATTGTTTTGCCGTTGGAAGCTGTAAGGATGTCTCCAGGGCGCATGGCGTGGCCGCTGATCATGTTTTCGGTGACGGCACTGATAAAGTGAACTTCGACATCTGGTTTGATGTGTCCGATCGCCTTTGCGGCTCCCAAGGTAGCAGCGGCACCGCCCATATCTATTTTCATCATTTCAATACCGCTGCCGACACCTTTGATGTTCAAACCGCCGGAATCAAAGGTTAATCCTTTGCCGACGATCGCAATTTTGCGGCGGGGTGTGCCTGCGGGTTTGTAAGTCAGGTGGATGAATTTCGGCGGCAAGTCGGATGCTTTGGCAACGCCGAGAAAGGCTCCCATGCCTAGTTTTTCGCAATCTTCTTGCTCTAATATTTCTAATTCTAAACCGCATTCTGCTGCTAGACTTTGAGCGGTTTCGGCCATGGTAATCGGGGTGACATAATTGGCAGGTGCTGCGACTAATTCCCGTGCTAAAATAACTCCGGCTGTGATTTGGCGGGCGCGGGCGATCGCACTTTCGGTACCGGCGAAACCGAGTAAATGAATTTGTTCTACTTGCGGGCTTTTTTCGTCGGGTTCCGATTTGAAACGGTTGTCTTGATTCAGCGAGAGTTCCACACCTTCGGCGATCGCACTTGCTGTAACATCCGGCGCACTTTGCCACACCGGAAGGCTAATTCCGAGGGTTTTGCATTTCTCCTTTTTGGCTAACTTGGCGCACGCGCCCGCAGCTTGCCGCACGGTTTCTAATTTTAAGTCTGCGGCTTTCCCCAAACCGACGATCGCAATTTTGCGAATCGGACTATTGCCGCCGACACGGGCGATCGCACTCTGGCCCGCTTTGCCCTTAAAATCTACTTCCATTAGCAGCTCTTTCAACGTGCCTGCAAGCTTTTCATCTAATTGTGCCAAGTCGCCGGCGATCGAGAGAGCGTCCTCAAATAGACCAATTGCCAGGGCATCTCCCGTCCAAGCAGAGGGGAGCGTATCGGTGACTAGAAATTCCATGTTTTGATTTACAGTTTAGATTTTAGATTTTTGATTGTACTTTGTCCTTGCTGGTTTGTCGTTTTTCCTTCGATCGAGTAAATAAATCTATCGCCTAAATTCTCCGCTACACATCTAAATAAATTCTGGTACGATATCAGCCAAGTCCGCTGGCGATCGATTTTCTATTGTTATTTTCTTAAATTTTCCCATGCTAAAGCGACGAAAAACCCGAGTTTCTGTTTTAATTGGCGTTTCAGTTTGCATAATGGCGATCGCCTCTGTGGTTGGTGCGGCGAAATGGATGGGTGTCGGCCCCTTCCAGAAGGCTCAGCGGCCTCGGGATGCAGCGAATTCCGCCTCTGAAGTCAAAATGTTGGTATCGCTGTCACCCAATGAGCGATCGGCAAAATTAGTCGAACTCGCGGGCGATCGATCTGAGAATTCAAACGACAAGCAGCAAATCTCCCCTCAAAGCCGCGCCCGCTACTTACTTGCCAGCGATTTAATCCAGCAAGGAAATGCCACCAAAGCATTAAAATTACTGGAAAATTTAGAGCAAGAATATCCAGTTTTAGCTGCTCAAATTGCCCTCAAACGCGCGCAAGCTTACGAATTGAGCGGCGACAAAGGCAAAGCACAAAAAGCTTGGGAAGAACTGCTTAAAAACTATTCTAGCGATCCAGTATCTGCCGAAGCATTATATGTTATAGGCAAGTCGAAACCAGAATATTGGAAGCAAGCAATTACTGAATTTCCCGCACATCCGCGCAGTGTAGAAATAGCCCGGAAGAAGTTAAAAGAAAATCCCAATCAGCCCGAGTTAATGCTGCTAGTAGCAAAGCACGGTCATTATGTCAAAGATTACGGTACATTATTAGAACAACTGGCGCAGCAAAACAGCGCCACTTTGAAACCCGAAGATTGGGAAGAAATTGCCTTTGGCTATTGGGAAAAACAGGATTACGGCAAAGGAGCGATTGCTTACGGAAAAGCTCCCCGCACCGCCAAAAATGTTTACCGCAAAGCTCGCGGTTTGTGGCTAGACGGTAAAATCCCGGAATCGAGAATTGCCTATCAAGAATTAGTGCGGGATTTCCCCAATGACGAAGATACTGGTATGGGTTTAATCCGGCTGTCACGGCTGAGCGAGCCCAAGGATGCGATCGTGTATCTCGATCGCGCGATCGCCAAATTCCCCGATCGTGCCCCCGAAGCTTTGCTAGATAAATCCAAACTTCTCGACAAAGCAGGCAGCGGTGAATCCGCCTCACAAACCCGTAAGTTGCTATTGACAAAATACAACAATTCTGATACAGCAGCCGAATTGCGTTGGGCGATCGCCCAACAGTATGCCAAAGGCGGAGATTTAAAATCAGCTTGGCAGTGGGCGAGGGAATTAACCACCCATAATCCCGACAGCGAACAAGCACCAGAAGCAGCATTTTGGGTCGGCAAATGGGCAAAGCAACTCGGCCGCGAACAGGATGCCAAGACATCCTTTGAGTACACCATTGTACGCTATCCAGAATCATATTTCGCATGGCGATCGGCAGTATTTCTAGGCTGGCCAGTAGGCGACTTTACCACAGTCCGAGACTTATCTCCCAAGGTAGTGCAACAGCCTCAGCGCCCCGAACCAACCGCCGGATCTCCTGCATTAAAAGAACTGTATCAATTAGGTCAAGATAGAGATGCTTGGACGTTGTGGCAAATAGAATTTACCAACCGCGTCGAACCAACTATAGCCGAACAGTTTACCGACGGTTTAATGCGAATTGGAGTCGGAGACAATTTAGACGGTTTGTGGATGGTGGGGAGTTTGCGCCAGCGGGAAAAACCCGATGATAGAGCCCAATACCAAGCACTCACACAGCAGCCAGCTTATTGGCAAGCACTTTATCCTTTTCCGTACTTAGAAAACATTACGAAATGGTCGCAAGAACGGAAAATAAATCCTGTTTTAGTGACAGCATTAATCCGGCAAGAATCGCGGTTTATGCCCGGAATTAAATCAGCAGTTGGCGCCACTGGTTTAATGCAGGTAATGCCTGAAACGGCTACTTGGGTAGCAGCAAAAATTAACCTCAAAAAGTATTCACTGGAGAATGTGGACGACAATATTAAACTCGGAACTTGGTATTTGGATCATACTCACGACGAGTACAAGAATAATTCGATGTTAGCTGTGGCGAGTTACAATGCAGGGCCGAATGCGGTAGCAGATTGGTTGAAGAGGTTTAGTTTTAGCGATCCGGATGCTTTTGCGGAAAAGATTCCGTTTCCTGAAACGAAAGGATATGTGAAATCGGTGTTTGAGAATTACTGGAATTATCTGCGGATTTACAATCCAGAAGTTAATCAGTTGATGACTGAACATTATCAGGCTGCTCAGAAAAAAGCCAAGCCTTAATAAATCTGTTTTGAGCTGTCAGGAACAGGCTTTCCTGCCTGTTCCACAATCACATTAATTTTGTCTGTTTATTACTTGTGGGGAGGGCTTCTAGCCCGCCCGGAACAAGCTTTCCCCAGAGTGGTTTTATTATCATAAAAATAGGTACGTAGTTGGGCTTGGGCCCTCTTTAGGCGTATATATTAAACAGGGCTAAAGCCCAACAACGTACCTTCTGTATAAAAATAGGTACGCTAAAGCCCAACAACGTACCTTCTGTATAAAAATAGGTACGTAGTTGGGCTTGGGCCCTCTTTAGGCGTATATATTAAAGAGGGCTAAAGCCCAACTACGTACCTTCTGTTCCACAAATTGAAATAATGGGATTATAAAATAAATCAACGACATCCCAAGGAATCGCGAGTTGAAATCCCAGTTTGAGAATTAATTCCGCTGGCTTTGCTGCACAATTCTTTAACTTGTGCGCCATCCATAATTGCATCAGTAAAATCAGCACCAGTAATATCAGCTTCATCAAAAGTAGAACGCAACAAAATTGTTTCGACTAAAATGGCATCGCTTAAATCAGCCTTAGTAAATTTAATTTGATCGATCATGGCATTAGTTAAATTTGCGCCGTGCAAATTCGCCTCAGTCATCACCGAAGCGCTCATGATTGCTCCCCGCAAATCGGCATTAGAAAAATTAGTTAAGTCCATATTAGCGTTAGAAAACTCAGCGGCGCGCAGCATTTGACCGGAAAAATCGCGTCTTGTCAGTTCGGCGTTGCTAAAGGACAGCGGCGGTGGGTAATATTTAGATTGAGCTTGGGCTGCGCGCGGCAGGATGAAGATGGTTAGCGCCAATAGGAATGCTGCTAGTTGCCGGAGTTTCATAAATCTGATGTGGTCGCAAGGTGGGTATTTGGTAGTGTATCCCGAACTTTGGTCGATCGCCTAAACAGCTACAATCTTAATTAATAGTGATGGAGATGAAAAAAGATATGCTAAGTTTTTTCTTAACTTGGATAGTAGCGGCCGTTTCGCTGATCATTACCGCTAACATTGTACCAGGTATTGCGGTGACGAGCTTTCCGGCGGCGATGCTGGCTGCTGTAGTTATCGGATTTGTAAACGCGGTTGTCAGGCCGATTATTACATTGCTGACGCTGCCTTTCAGCATTCTGACTTTAGGTTTGTTTTTGTTTGTGGTGAATGCGATTTCGCTTTCCTTGGCTTCGTGGTTGGCTGGTGCTTTCAGTATCGGTTTTGCGATTAACGGTTTTTGGCCTGCTTTGTTCGGTTCAATTGTGTTGTCGTTGGTTTCTGGGCTGATTGGCCGATTTGTGAATACTGGTGTCGAGCAGTAAGATATTATCTTAGATAGTCGATCGGGCAAACTGCAACGGCTACAGTTACCGCAGAACCCCCCCTAACCCCCCCTTGTAAAGGGAGGGGATTTTTAGTGGAAAATATTTTTTTTGGCACTAAAAGCCTGTTATGGGCGGGCAGGATGCCCACCCCACAAGCAGAATATTCACTCTTTGTGGAACAGGCATCTTGCCTGTTGCTAATAATTGTGGAACAGGCATCTTGCCTGTTGCTGATAATTGTGTAATCTGTTGGTTCGATCGCGCAAAGTGCACTGGCTTCTGCTACGCTGGGCGTTCCCACTGATTTTGCTGCAACATCTGAAGGATTGGGGACTTCAACGGAACTTAAAACATCAGCCGCAAAGGTTTTTAACGGCCAATTTCGCGATCGACAAAGTTCCAGCAAGCCGATTTCGCCTGCTTTAGTGTCTATTGTAGCAATACCTGCGATCGCACTTTCCGCTAAATGATAACTGCGACAGACACTTTGAATCGCAGTTTCGATTAATTCTCGCGAAGTTCGGGCCTTGCAACCTATCCCTACCCACAACACTCTCGGATGCCACTGAACCTTCGGCAAAACAGATTCCGGCGCAAATCTTCTCTGGGTAAAACTAATCCAAATTCGCCCTTTGATAGGTGATATATTTTCCCCATCCCAATACAAACAATGTTTTTCCGGCAGACTGTTTCGCCACAAAGTCGAACCAACTTCTTGAATTACTTCTACAGTTTCCCCTCTCTGCATCGCAGCCGCCACTCCCGTCCAGTCGCCTGTCCCGCGATTCCAACTCCTGGGAATATCTAGCCTATCTAACCTAAATTCATCGCTCATTATGCAATTATATATATTCCAATACGGTTCACTTAAGATGGTCATTGCGAGGAACGAAGCAATCGCAATGTATATTTTTCATGAGTTTTCCCTGTTGTCATCTCTTAAGTTAACCGTATTGATATATATTCCGTAGTTTCACTGAGAATCCAATCTTAAAATTTTTTTAACACTCTTTGTTGATTTTTTTTTGTATAATCACCTTAGCACAAACTGCAAACAATTAAACATTTAATATGGTAGAACTGAACCAATTACTGTTAGAGTTTGAAAGCAACCTCGCATGGGAAGCAGTGACGCAAGAATGGAAAGAACGTCGCGACAGTTGGGTGAGCGACGTGCAAGCAGCAGTCGATCCGTCACAGTTAGCAAAATTTCTAGTTGAATTGGAATCAGACATCGAGTGGGAAGCGGTGCAAAATCAATGGAAACGGCGCCGGGAAAGTTGGGTAGAAGAATGTCAAGCAGCATCGACTCTTGAAGAAGTATCAAGTTTATTGCTGGAACTAGAAAGCAATACAACTTGGGAAGCATTTATTGATGAATGGCAGGAAAATCGGGATAATTGGGCCAGGCAAATGTACGAGTTTAACGATGAGTAATAATTTACTCAATCAAAATCTATTTTCATAGTCAATGATGTCCCGGCTGTGCGGTTAATTATCTCGCTTCCCTCAATTACTTTAAATCCCGATCGCTCGTACAAATTCAGGGCCCGATTTGAGCTTCTGACACTCAGGGATACCGCTGGATAAGATGCTTTGGCTGCTGGCAACAAATGAGCCAGCAATTGAGTTCCTACACCCTGATTTGTGTATTCTGGAAGAACCGCGATCGCCAATTCCGGGATAGTATCGTCAATCCAGCCAAACCCCCTGTCATCCCCTGGAAATAAACGCAGCCACGCCGCTCCTACTGGCTGGCTGCCATTCAATTCAATTGCTAGGAAGCCCATATCGCCTGCACGTCCCCAATGCTTGACATATTTCGCAATTAAAGGATGATTCACAACAGCTTCCACCGTTGATTCACCTTCTTCTGCCATGTGCGCCGCTTCGTACAGCATTTGCCACAAAAAAGGCTCGTCTTCCTGCGTTAGCGGCCTAATAGAATAGTCTAATATTTTTTCCATAAGGTAGAAGAAAGTTAGGCAAAGGATTCGCTCGACGGATTTAACAAATGCGTGGAAGAATAAAGAAGGAAAAAAACCGAACTACTAATGACCAATGATTAATGACGTTCGCGAGCGGGGACGATCGCGCTAATAACGTTCGCGAGCGGGGACGATCGCGCTAATAACGTTCGCGAGCGGGGACGATCGCGCTAATGACAACTGACAACTGACAACTGACAACTGACAACTGACAACTAACCACTAACCACTAACCACTGCCAACTGACTAATCCTTAACTAAAACCCCATTCAGAAAAATATCTGCCAATCCTTCCGCCATTTCCTGCATTTCCTGCGGGGAAGCATTCGGCTCCATAATTGTATTCTGACTGAAACCGGCGACGGCAAACATTCCCAAAAATACTTGAGCGACAATTTTTGGATTCATCTTCCGATAAACTCCTTTTTCCATCGCCGTTTCAAAAAAAGCCTCAGCCACAATACTCATTTTTCCGATGACTTCCAACTGAATTTTGTCGCGCAAATCGGGATGAAACTGCGCCTCCAAAAAACATACCCGCATCATATCGCTATTCTCGCGGATATTTAGCATCCGCCTCCGCATCACTTGAGCCACTGCTTTGTAACTACCCATCTCGCTCAATTCCGTCAGCAAATCTGTCAGCAACTCCACCCATCCTTCCGTCGCCACCTCAACCAAAATCGCTTTTTTATTATCAAAATGCCGAAATAGCGTACCCTCCGCCACCCCCGCCGCCGCTGCTAAATCCCGAGTTGTCGTACCGTCGTATCCGCTGCGGGCAAATAACCGCTGAGCTGCTTGTAAAATTCGTTTCTTGGTTTCTGTTTCTGAAGGAGGAGACTGATTAAAAATTCGCATGGCTTTGGAATGGGTAATTGGCGATTTAAGTAGAAGGAAGAAGGAAGAAGAAAGAAGGAAGAAGGAGGAAGACATACACAGCAAGCTTTTAAGCGAGCCGTATTTTACGTTTGATTAGGTTCATGCACTTGGAACTGCGGGTTTGGGGCGGGCGGGCGAAATAATGTTAAGTTTTAAGTAGTGCGCGACTTTAATCTTAAACTGGAAGTGGCGCAACAGATCGCTTATGCCCCCAAAAATCTTTATGCTTAAAAAGCATCTCTTGTTATTCGGCATAAACTTCTTGCCGTTTGACAATCCAAAATCCAAAATCTAAAATCTAAAATCGAATGACCCTTTTTGAGATTTGCTGTATCAGCCTAACATCTGTGGCGCAACAGATCGCTTATGCCTCAAAAAATCTTTATCCTTAAACAAGAATCTCTTGTATTCGGCACAAACCTCAGGTTTGACAATCCAAAATCTAAAATCTAAAATCTAAAATCGAATGATCCCGCAGTTCCAAAAACCACGCGCGGCGAAGCGATCCCTTAGGGAATCGCCCAAACCCAAAACTCGATTCATTGCCTCCCTACTCGCCGCTGTGCTGCTGTGGTGGGGAATTTCCCCCGAAATCGCCCTCGCTCGCGAGAACCCCGCTAGCGGCTCGCAATTAGTGTCTGTGCAACCGTCGCTCGATCGCGTAATCAAGCAAGTCACCGAATTTAAGCTCGACAATGGCATGACATTCGTGGTGCTCGAAAGGCCCAGATCTCCGGTAGCATCGTTTCTGATTCACGCCGACGTGGGAGGCGCCAACGAACCAGAGGGTCAAACTGGAGTCGCCCACTACCTGGAACATTTAGCTTTTAAAGGTACGCCCAAAATCGGCACAACCGACTACAAAGCCGAAAAGCCGCTGCTAGAAAAACAAGATAAACTCTTCGAGCAAATGCAAGCAGCGAAGGCGATCGGCAAAACTGAAGAAATCGCCAAATTCAAAGCAGAATTTGACAAGGTTGAATCCGAAGCTTTGCAATTTGTCAAGCGCAATGAATTCGGTAAAATTGTCGAACAAGCAGGCGGAGTTGGACTAAATGCCGCTACTTCTATCGACTCGACTATGTATTTTTACAGTCTCCCCGCTAACAAGTTAGAGCTGTGGATGTCGCTAGAATCCGAGCGTTTTTTAGAGCCTGTTTTTCGGGAATTTTACAAGGAAAAACAGGTAATTTTAGAAGAACGGAGGCTGCGAACTGAGAATTCGGCGATCGGGCAAATGGTCGAAGTTTTTGCTGACAAAGCTTTCTCTGTTCATCCTTACCGTCGCCCGGTGATTGGCTACACTGAAGATATTAAGAACCTCACCCGCAGCCAGGTGCAGAATTTTTTCGATAGTCACTATATCCCCAGCAAGCTGACTGTGGCGGTGGTAGGAGACGTGAAAGCTGCGGAGGTGAAGCGTCTTGCTCAAATTTATTTCGGCCGCTACAAGGCGAAACCAGCGCCTCCTGAATTGCAAATTGTGGAGCCTCCGCAAACACAAACGAAGGAAGTGACGCTGAAGTTAAAAACTCAACCTTGGTATTTGGAAGGATACCACAGGCCGGCGATGAATCATCCCGATAATGCGGTTTATGAAATCATTGGTTCTTTACTCAGCAGCGGCCGCACTTCTCGGCTTTATAAGTCTTTGGTTGAACAACAGCAATTGGCGCTAGCTGCTCAAGGTTTTAGCGGTTATCCGGGGGAAAAGTACCCGAATTTGATGCTGTTTTACGCTCAAACTGCTCCGGGTAAGACGGTTGATGAGGTGGCGGTGGCTTTGAGTAAGGAAATCGATCGCCTAAAAACTGATCCGGTGTCTGCTTTGGAGTTGGAACGGGTGAAGACTCAGGCGAGGGCTGGTTTATTGCGATCGCTCAATTCTAATATGGGCATGGCATTTTCGCTGCTGGACTATCAAGTGAAAACTGGTTCGTGGAAAAATCTGTTTAAGCAATTGGATGCGATCGCTGCTGTTGCTCCCGCTGACATTCAGCGAGTAGCCAAGGCAACTTTCCGCCCGGAAAATCGCACGATTGGCAAGCTTTTGTCGCTGTAAGAAGAAGGAAGAAGGAAGAGGGAAGAAGGAAGAGGGAAGAAGGAAGAAGGAAGAGGGCATTAGTGTCAATTTAAGCTGAAACCTAGTGCCGATATTCTGTCTGGCGATTAGGTCTAGATCCCCCCTAGCCCCCCTTCTTAAGGGGGGGACAGGAGTATTCTCAAAGTCCCCCTTTTTAAGGGGGATTTAGGGGGATCTGGCCTCGGATAAAAGCGAGATTTACTGGTTTCCATGCTCTGCCTGGGAACGCATATCCCGAGGCTCTGCCTCGTCCAATGGTCAATAGATGAAAATTAGGAGCAAGAATGAAAAGGACTAGATTGAGACTGAAAAAAGTCAAGTTATTTCTGCTGGCACTTTGCTTTTTTACTGTTTCACTTGGCACGTTTAATTTGTTACCTTCCCTAGCGGCTGGGCCGAAGCACTACGATGAATTAAAATTCCCGTCGGTGCCAGAAATCAAACTGCCTAAATACACTCGGTTCGAGCTAAAAAATGGCATCCGCGTGTATCTGATGGAAGATAGAGAACTCCCGTTAGTTGGGGGAACGGCGCTATTTCGCACGGGCGATCGTTTTGAACCTGCTGATAAAATTGGATTGGGAGGTTTGACGGGAGAAGTGATGCGAACTGGTGGGACGAGTCGCCATACGGCTGATGAATTAAATCAGTTGCTAGAACAGCGGGCAGCTTCGGTAGAAACGGGGATTGATGTTGCTTCTGGGAACGCTAATTTTAGTGCTTTAGCTGAAGATGTGGAACCTGTATTTGACTTGTTTGCTGAAGTGATTCGGGAGCCAATTTTTGCTAAGGAAAAGTTGGATTTAGCTAAGAATCAAGAGCAAGGTGGCATCGCCCGTCGCAACGACGATCCTAACGATATTACGGGCCGCGAGTTTCAAAAGTTGATTTATGGCGATCGCAGTCCCTACGCGCGCACAGCAGAATACAAGACTATTGCCAATATTTCCCGCGACGATTTGGTGGGTTTCTACCAGAAGTATTTCCACCCGAAGAATATGATTTTGGGTATTTCTGGCGATTTTGATACGGCTAAAATGCGATCGCTCGTGGAGCAAAAATTCGGCAACTGGGTACCGACTAAAAGTGCAGAAATGCCTGCGCTACCAGCGGTAACGCCGGCGAATCAAGGCGGCATATTTTTGGTAAATCAACCGCAATTGAGTCAAAGTTACGTGCAGATGGGGCATTTGGGCGGGATGTTGAACAGCCCAGATTACGGTGCTTTGGACGTGATGAATGGGGTTATGAACGGTTTTGGCGGGCGTTTGTTCAATAATGTGCGATCGCGCCAAGGCTTAGCCTACAGTGTTTACGCGGCTTGGAGTCCGAGATTTGACTATCCAGGGACGTTTGTGGCTGGAGGCCAAACGCGATCGGACGCGACAGTACCGTTTATCAAAGCAATCCGCGCTGAGATCGATCGAATTCGCACCGAACCAATTACCGCCGAAGAATTAGCTTTTGCGAAAGATTCCACCCTCAATTCTTTCATCTTCAAATTTGAAAATCCCAGTCAAACATTGTCGCGACTAATGCGCTACGAATACTACGGTTATCCCGAAGATTTCATTTTTCGGTACCGCCGCAGCGTCGAAGCAGCCACAATTGCCGACGTGCAGCGTGTAGCTAAGACTTACTTGAAACCGGAGAATTTGGTAACATTAGTAGTGGGAAATACTGCGGGAATTCAACCGCCGTTATCGAGCTTAGGAACTTCTGTAAAAGTGCAATCTGTTGATATCACCATTCCGTCGGCGACTTAATATACCTCTTGCAAAAGTCAAATTTACCCCCCTTAGTCCCCCCTCCCGCGGGGGGGAAACAAGAATAATCTTGCTCCCTCCCCTTAATAAGGGGAGGGTTGGGGTGGGGTGCGTTGGATTTTTGCAAGAGTTCTAATCGATGATTCGTGTGACGCACCAGACTATTGTGTGGTGCGTCACTGCGAGATTGTGGATCTAATTTGTAAATTTTCGATGGCAACGCACGCTACCGCTACTGAATAATATAATGAATATCAACACGCAAGAGCAATTCGAGTTAATTCTAGGTTCTAGTATAGAAAATCAAGAATTTATCAGATTAACTTTAGGAAAATATCGAGGAAAAGAAGACGGCTTAACTAAAATCATTGTGAGAAGCGTACAATTAAAATCCAGCATAAAACTTTCTTTTACCTATAGCTACAAAACTAAGGAAATAGTAAAAAATTACCTAATTGCAGAGGGAATAAATTTAATCAAAACCCTGACGGGAAGTGAATTTATGAGTATTAGATTATTCTCGCTGACGCAGGATGTCCAACTTGAATATGGCAAAGATAAAAAACCAAAACTTAAATTTATTAAGCCTACTTTCACCAATCCTGTTGATACGGTTCCGCAGGAACACGATCGCAATAAAAAACGGTATATTCAATCAGAAAACAATTTATATCTCACAGCATTAGGTATTACCAACAGTCAAGGTAATATCGTAAAAACAATGGAAGATAAGTTTAGACAGATAAATAAGTTTGTAGAAATTATAAATAGCTTAATTGAATCATCAGGATTGGCAGCGAAAAGTCATATCTCTGTAGTTGACATGGGTTCAGGCAAAGGATACTTAACATTCGCAATCTATGATTTTCTGAACAATATTTTAGACAAAGAAGCATCAGTTATTGGTATAGAAAGCAGAATACATTTAGTAGATTTTTGTAACTCAGTCGCCCAATCAGTTGAGTTTAAAAATTTACATTTCAAACAAGGCAATATCAGTAACTATAGCGCAGAAAAATCAGACATAACCATCGCACTTCATGCGTGTGATACTGCAACAGATGATGCAATTTATAAAGGGATACAATCTGATTCTTCTTTGATTATCCTAGCACCATGCTGTCACAAGCAAGTTAGGAAACAAATTCATCCGAATATGGTTTTGAAGGATCTGCTGAAGTCTGGCATTTTGCTAGAGAGGCAATCGGAAATAGTGACTGATGGATTAAGAGCGCTTTTACTTGAATTGTCTGGCTACAAGACCAAGGTTTTTGAGTTTATAGCGGCTGAACATACGAGTAAGAATATAATGATTGTGGGAATCAAAAGCAATCAGAGTATCAACAAGGAGCAGATTCTTGGACAAATCCAAGAAATTAAAAAACTTTATGGAATAAAGTTTCACTATTTAGAAACTTTACTATTTCCCGATCTCTTTCTTTCCCCCGATCTAGCTACTATAATTAATACTGAGTCGGTAGGCGATCGGGCTATATAGCAATCCTAAATCATTTGTGAATTTCTTACTCCCTCCCCGCGGCTTCGGGGAGGGTTGGGGTGGGGTAAAAATTTTACGACTCCTGCAAGGATTGCTATAATACCAATTTGAACCCGATCGCATTCAAGCAGTAAGGCTGGGTTTGAAGCGCCGTAGGGTCAATTTGGATTGAGTAGCGGCCCGATCGCCCGATTCATGTCAGCAAATCGGGATCGACACCCAACTCCCGCAACTTTGCCGCCAATACCTCCGCCCGCAGACGTTCCTGTTCGGCCCGCAGACGTTCCTGTTGGGCCCGCTGGCGTTCCTGTTCCGCCCGCTGGCGTTCCTGTTCGGCTTGTTCCGAACTCCACAGCAGCAAATTTCCCTGCGAATCCCACCAGCGCAGCCAATTCATAGTTTGCCCCAAACGTTCCCCCCGCCAAATCCCCAGCCATAAATCTAACTCTGGAATCCGCACCCGTCCCTGTGCATCAGCAGTCTGGGTTACATAGCTCCCATTTTGCAGATACCGCACTTCCAACTTGGGCTCGTAGGGGTCGTAAGTAACATAGGTAGGAACTTGCAGAATCTGTTCGTAGAAGTAGAGCTTACCGTAGGGAGGAGTCGATCGCACAGACAATTCGCCGTAATCTTCATTAGACAAAAACTCCATCACTACCGATATCGGCGCACCCTCCAGATTCGGCGTGTAACTGCGGCGAATCGTACCCTCTGCAACTGGATGCACTTGTGGCACGTAAAACCAATCCGGTGCTTTAACTACAGTTTTCTGATTGATAGTCGCTACCAGTCCAAAATTGGAACCAATTAGGGCGAGTCCAATAAGTCCGGCGGCTCCCAGAGCATCGGTGAGAGAGGCAGCAAGGGGCGGTTGTTGAATATTTTCCACAGGATCGTCCGGTAAAATAAAGTCGGCTGGTAGGGCTTCCCAGGTGACAGTTGGTGCTTTGGAACTCGACGAAATTTGAAGAACCATTAGTTTATACCATTTTAGATTTTAGATTTGAGATGGGAAAAGAAAACTGGGCGGTTGAAACCGCGTCTATACAGACCAAACCCGAGCTCAGAGGGGTTAAATAACGCGCTGTGAAGATTATGTTATTGTCTTCAGTCGGCGTCCGGCGGACTTTGTTTTTGTAGGCGCGGTTTCAACCGCCGTCTGCATCTAAAAATCAATTGTCAAAGGCGCTCTCGGAAACGGAATTACATCCCGAATATTTCCCATTCCAGTCATAAACTGCACCAACCGTTCAAACCCCAAACCAAAACCAGCGTGAGGCACAGTACCGTAGCGGCGCAAATCCAAATACCACCACAATTCCTCTTTATTCATGCCTTGAGCTTCCATGCGCCGCTCCAACACATCGAGACGTTCTTCCCGCTGCGAACCGCCGATAATTTCCCCAATATTCGGAGCCAAAACATCCATCGCTCGCACCGTTTTCTCGTCCTCGTTTAAACGCATATAAAATGCTTTAATCCCGACGGGATAATCGCTGACAATCGTCGGCTTTTTAAACAAGTCCTCAGCCAAATAGCGCTCGTGTTCCGATTGCAAATCTAAGCCCCAGCTTACCGGAAAATCAAACTTTTTGTCAGCTTTTTCCAAAAGTGCGATCGCCTCCGTGTAAGTAATTCGCTCAAACTGATTGTTAATAATATTTTCAGCAGTCGCCAAAACAGTCTTATCAATCCGCTCGTTGAAAAACTCCATATCCTCCGGACAATGCTCCAAAACAAAGTTAAAAATGTACTTTAAAAACGCCTCAGCCAAATCCATGTTTCCCTGCAAATCGCAGAAAGCCATCTCCGGTTCAATCATCCAAAACTCAGCTAAATGCCGCGAAGTATTGGAATTTTCCGCTCGGAAAGTCGGGCCAAAAGTGTAAACATTGCCGAAAGCCATCGCCATAACTTCCGCTTCCAACTGGCCGCTAACTGTTAAATAGGCGCGCTTCCCAAAAAAGTCTTTCGCATAATCAACTTCTTGCGAATCAGTACGCGGCACATTCTTTAAATCGAAGTTAGTAACGGCGAACATTTCCCCCGCACCTTCGCAGTCGCTAGCAGCCAAAATCGGAGTGTGAACCCACAAAAAACCGCGCTCTTGAAAAAATTGGTGTACCGCCGCCGAACAAGCATTGCGGACTCGAAAAACAGCGCCGTGGGTGTTTGTGCGCGGCCGCAAATGGGCGATTGTCCGCAAAAATTCCAAGGAATGGCGCTTTTTCTGGAGCGGATAAGTTTGCGGGTCTGCTTCGCCGTAAACTTGTACTTGTGAAGCTTTCAACTCAATTCGCTGTCCCTTCGCGGGAGATGCCACCAGCACTCCTGAAACTTCTACAGATGCACCTGTATTGATTTGTTTGAGTATATTTTCAAAGTCGGGCAAATCAGCATTAATGACTACTTGCAAGTTAGCCATCGCCGAACCATCGTTGACTTCGACAAAGGCAAATTCTTTTAACTCGCGTTTAGTACGAACCCAGCCTTGAATGGTTACAGTTTCGTCTGGTTCGCCGGCGCGCAAAATTGCTGCAATTCGTTGATTTGTCATATCCAATCCTGTTTATTTAATATTTTGCACCATAATTCTCTCTTTTCTCTTCCTCTGCGCCCTCTGCGCCCTCTGCGGTAAAAAAAATCATAACTCCTAACATAATTCAACCGACATAGGATTTCAAAATCCAACCGAGCAAAATACCGAGTCCCCCAAAGCGAACCGCTTGCCAAAAAGGTTGTTTTATGCTTCCCCAAGAAAACAGGCTGCTTTCTAAATTTAACTCGATCGTTTCCAATTCTTGCTCAATTTCCCGCAATTCTTTCTTGAGTTGCGGTAATGGGTTTTGGCGCAGAGACTGGCGGACATCTTCTCGCCGGTTGCCGAGTTCGGCTTGGCGCTGGCGATCGCACTGAATCTGAGTGTAACGCTCTTTGACTGCTGCGAGCGATCGCTCCACTGCTGCGATCGCCTGCACAAACTCATTTTCTGAATCTTCCCGATTTAACTCTGACGGCTGTTGAGGCATTTCGATCTGCAAACCCGACAATACTTAAAAAAACAATTCCCAATTAACTTGTTATTATATGCAGTATATTTTTTCAATTCAGAAACCGCAGCCAAATAGCTATAATTGCCATCTATGCTTGAAACTACACAAACAACCCAAACTGTCAACCTCAACGAGCTGAGCACAGTAGAACTGGCTCAAGCCCTCGCAGCCCGCCTCGCCATTTCCGAAAGAGATTGGCACCGCCTCAAAGCCAACCGTTCCGCCCGGGCCGGAGAGCAAGCCGCGGCCGCTTTGGTCTTTTTGCTGAAAAATCAGCCCGAAGAAGCTCTGCCGCGCTTAAACCAAGCAGCAGGATGGTTAGATCGATCGATCTGTGCACCTCCGTGCCCGACTCACGGCAAATAATTTTGAGTCTTGAGTTAAATATTTGATTAGATCCCAAAACTCAAACAATCGCGCTACTCGATCGAGCAGCGCGATTGCGAGCTAAAAAAGATTTATACTTTTCTCACTCAAAACTCACATTTTGCATTATCATCAAAATCAATCGGTAAGTGGGAAACGAGCGTGGCTTTAGCCCTGAGAGGGGAAACGACGCGGGCGGTTTCAACCGCCTTAAATCCCCTCTGGCGAGGGTTGGAGGGGTATGGTTGCCCCTCCGGTGAGGTATGGTTGCCTCGATCTCCCTTGCGGGGTAATGTTTGCTTCGACCTGGTTATAAAGGCTTGTTAGACCTGCAACACTGTTTCAGTGACTTTAAAACTGTTTAATTGCAGATGACAGAGCGGAAAACTAGCGTCGCATTCGCCGGTGTCGTGACCTAAATAACGTCTCCTCCGTATAGGGGTCTGGTCAGAACAGCTTGTAATGTCTTACAAGCTCAGTGGCTTAAGCCCTGAGTTCCTGACCTACTATCAATAGCTTGATACTCAAAATTTTCCATCCTCGGTTCAGCGAGGAAACGAAAAAAATTGCAGGTCGAGCCGAGCTGAAAAATGCTGCCAAATATCAGTTCTAGCGCAAGCGAGGCAGCCGGTAGCGACTGGGAAGTTCTTTGCACAGCCGTAACTCTGTGCCTTGAGAATTCCACTCAACCCGATCGAATATTTGGTAAAGGATAAACAGCCCCCTACCACATTCTTGTTCAACATGGGGGAATGCAGAATTATCTGCAACATCCTCTGCTATGAGACTGTCGCAAGTATCGGTATAAAGGTCGCAACCGCAAGGTGCTTTAAAGCCACAACCTTCGTCTGATATCACCCACCAATATTCGTTTTGGACGATCGAAAAACGGACTCCAACAGTTTTACTGGGGTCTAACTTATTTCCATGCTTAGCGGCATTTACCAAAGCTTCTTGAAGCCCCAACCGTAATTCCGCTTGCCAGTGAGGCGGAATCTCTGCTAGGAGCAGATCCAAAATAGGACAAAGGTATAGGGTAGAAGCGAAGCTAATCGTAATCCAATTGCGTCCGACGACCGGACGGGCTGAGATAGCAATCACTCAGAAAACTCCCTAACTTTCAGGTGGATAAACTTCACACCCTGCATAGTTGGCTCCCTAGTATTCAAAATACTCATTAATTGAGCGGCGCAGCTCTATTTCTATCTTAGAGTATCAAAGCCGTTAAGAAAAGCAAAGAACATCACAAAATATTCTGCGATTCTCAGAAACTTTTGCCAAGAACTCCCAGTAATTTTACTTATAACTTCTACCCGCATCCTGATTTTTGAGGTCGGCTTTTGCTAGGGCACTGAAGCTGAACCCGCTGCATCCCAAGCCGTCAACAGCTCGCTTACCAAACGATCCCCACCTTGAAAAGATCGGAAATCCGTCCAAAAAAGTCGATCCCTTGACTCCTAGCCAATGGGGATCGACTCCCACCACCACAGCTTGGGCCCGATCGCCTAGATCTCCTACTTGTACCAAAGATCGCAAGGATCTTACCTAGGTGTGTTGCAGTCGAAACCAGATATATTTCCAAAATGCCGATCGAATACTGAAAATCCGACTGCTGCGACCTTTACCAAATCAATATTTGTTACAAAACTTATTGATTATGAGTGCGATCGCCCGAACTAGCCCAACTCGACCAACTTGACGTATCCCTTACTGGCAAAACCCCAGCGCGTTGGCAAAACTTTATAAATCTGAACCTCACGATACAATAGTTAAAGTAAATACTTATTTCTTTACATTATGCAAACAACCCCAGCCATCACTGCAACCCCCATTCCAGGCACATACTGGCAATGGCGGGGCCATTCAGTATACTATGTGCGGTCGAGCGATCGACATCTCGAACGCCCTCCCCTGCTGTTAATTCACGGTTTTGGAGCATCCACAGACCACTGGCGCAAAAATATCAGCGGGCTGAGCAAAGAATTTGAAGTGTGGGCGATCGACCTGATCGGATTCGGGCGATCGGCAAAACCCGAAATCCAGTACAGCGGCGAGCTCTGGCGCGACCAACTCCACGACTTCATCACCAACGTCATCGGCCGGCCCGCCGTACTAGCCGGGAACTCCCTCGGAGGCTACGCCGCCTTGTGCGTAGCAGCCCAGCGTCCCGAATCAGCCACCGGACTCATCTTAATCAACAGCGCCGGCCCCTTCAGCGAACCTCAGCCCGCACCCGAAGCCCCGCCCTTGCAAAAAGCCATATCTACCGTAGCTAAAACCTTATTCCAGCAAGATTGGGCAAGTTTTCTGCTGTTCCAATACGTACGAGGGCGATCGACAATTCGGAAAACCCTACAAAAAGTTTATCTCGACCAAAGCGCCGTCACAGACCAATTAGTAGAAGAAATTTACCAACCCTCGTGCGATCGGGGTGCACCCAAAGTATTCGCCTCCGTCTTCCGAACACCCCAAGGTGAAAAAATCGACGTATTGTTGAGTCAATTAAATTGCCCGCTGCTAATGCTGTGGGGAGAGGGCGATCCGTGGATGAATTCTACCAACAGAAGCGCCAAATTCCGCGAACATTATCCGCAGTTGACAGAACACTTTATCAAAGCCGGTCACTGTCCCCACGATGAAGTACCAGAAGAGGTAAACGAACTGATTCGCGCGTGGATAATTGACTAGGGCATAGGGCATAGGGCATAGGGCATGGGGCATAGGGCATAGGGCATAGGGCATGAGTTACTGGTTATTGGTTATTAGAACGAACAACTAACAAGAAACATAGGACAAATCAGCTCCGAGGCATTTAAATTGCACGTCCGAATAAAGTTAAACTTTTGTGGGGCGGGCATCTTGCCCGCCCTAAAGATACAATTTAAATGCACAACCAATAACCAATAACCAATAACCAACAACCAACAACCAACAACCAATAACCAATGACTTCAAGTGTGTTGATTGTGGCGCGGGTGTCCCGCCCGTGAATCCTACTAAATCAAATAGGTTTGTAGTGAGGACTTCAGTCCGCATCAATTTCTGCGGACTAAAGTCCTCACTACAAACCTCTAAAGGCGACCTATTTGGGTTGCCTTGTTTACTATCATGAAAAATGCAATTTGTCAACAGCAAATAGCGACTATTTTTTACGCTTGGCGTTATCTAAGCGCCTGCGATCGCGCCATTCAACTGCTGTCAAATAAGCGACCCCGCCAGTCACTGTCAGCAACAGCACAAAGGCTACCAAAACCAGCAAATTAGCAATCGAAAATTCCACAACCCCTCCTGCTTGCCTTATACTTGAGATTTAGACTTGAGATTATGTGCGATCGCACAACCCCAATAAAATTAGTTTGTAGCAAGGAATGGAAATCTTCATCAAACTCTGCGGACTAAAGTCCTCACTACAAACCTGATAACGGTTATTGTACCGAACGTGTTTTGAATTGGGTGAGAGGGAGACTTGGAGAGTCCGAGAGGGGGAGATGAGAAAAGTCTTCCCGGAAGCATCTCAGTTTTGATTTTATAGTGCGACCACTTCAAGAACTCGCGATCTACGATCTATCTAACACTCGCGAGCGGGGACGCTCGCACTGTAAAGAAATTGCTTTTTTACAAAAGTGAGATACTCCGAGTCTTCCCTCTGTCAACTATCAACTGCCAACTGCCAACTGTCAACAGTCAACAGTCAACAGTCAACAGTCAACTCTTCCTTAAAACAACTCTTCCAAAATTGTAAACCGGACATGATTAATGGCCAGACTTCCCACGGAAACATCCTCCTTCTTCAAAGGCAGACCCCCGCTGGTGAGACTTTGGAAGCGAATTCCCTTGCCAATTTCCACGTGATACCAAGCTAAACCCATAAAAAACCGCAAAGGATAAGGGCCTCTGTCTTGAATATCATCAGGATTAGATTCCATCGGTACCCAACCAAAACCTGGAATGTAAAACTCCAGCCAAACGTGATTGAAATCGGGTTCCAGCGGCAAACCTTTTCTGTCAGCAAAAGCCGGACACTTATAACGCCCAATTGTGCGACAAGCAATTCCGTTCAACCTTGCCAAAGCCAACAACAACCCCACATACTCGCCGCAAGAACCGACGCCGCGACGCAGTACAATATCGGGAGTGTCAATGTGAGGTCTAATCCCGTAAGAAAGTTGGTCGTAAACAAAATTGCGAATGCTCAGTAACTTCCTCAGAATATTAGTTTCTGTGCCAATGGAGGCCACCGCAGCCGATCGCACAATCTCCGTATCCATCGCCAAATTATCATTGTCCACCAAATACTTCGCTGCAAACTCCGGCGATAGTTGCGGTATCTTTTCTACATTCCGAGGTGACAACT
Source organism: Microcoleus sp. PH2017_05_CCC_O_A (assembly GCF_020738785.1). NCBI lineage: Bacteria > Bacillati > Cyanobacteriota > Cyanophyceae > Oscillatoriales > Microcoleaceae > Microcoleus > Microcoleus sp. PH2017_05_CCC_O_A. The sequence continues at coordinate 31,213 of NZ_JAEQCB010000024.1, forward strand.
GATACTTAATCGATCGCACTTCTAACAACGCCTTCCAGCCAAAAACTCGCCGTTCCCCCTTCTGGAGGCGATCGAACTTAAACACCGCCACCCGTTCCCCTTCCTGAATTTCCTCAGTAAAAGGCATCCCAATCGGCGTAATTTTCCTGACCTTTTGTCGGTGAGTGTCCGAAGGTAAAGCAATCCGCCACTCCAAATTATCGATTTCTACCTCATCCAGGGGAGAAAGTTCCTCCACATAGGACATTTCCATCAAAAAACCATTTGACAGAGCGAAGCGTTCGGCTTCATTGTAGTGAAAAGATAAAGGGTGAACAAAAGTGCGATCGCGCTTCGTCAACTGAAAAGGATCTTCCGAATTCGGATCGTCCCGAATATAAAGTTCATCCCCGGCATAAGCCACATACAGAACCTCTTCGCCCGTCTGGGAATCTTTGTGAAAAGCCAAACCCGAAGGCCATTCAAAGGGAGTCAAAACGCTAAATTTAATCTCCCCAGTTGCCCGTTCCAAACAGTAAACAGTTTGCTCAGTCTTGTCGCAAACCCAGAGTTCCTCATCCCGGACAGTGATATTTTCTATGCCAATACCGGGAGCATAAAACCGAGTAATTTCCCGACCAGTTTTTACATCAAAAACCAGAATATAGCCCAATCTCTGGCAAGTCACATACAGCGTAGATTTCCAAACTGCAATCCCGTCAGCGGGATAAGAAAGGGAAACAAAATGTTCGGGTTTGAGTTCAGCGATTGCCCCATCCCGAATTGCGCCCGGACAGCAACAAATATCCTCATCTCGCGAAAACCAGAGAGTATCTTCCCAAATCGCCAGCCCGGTTGCGCCTGCAAACTTAGCCGTTTGATGAGGATTCAAAACAGTAGTGTTGTCAGTTTCTCGATCGATCTCCAATAGTAGCCCTTCGGTGCGATCGACCGCGAATAACCTATTTCCTAAAAAAGTAATGCCGTGCAGCGCGTAGACCCCGATCGGTCTTACCATCCGCAGCCCCGAAGGCTGTTTGTCCGAGAGAACAGGTGAATCGAGATTCATGCTAAATTTTTTTGCCGCTATTGTATTGTACAGAAAACTTAATTTGCTCACTTGTAGCCGATCGCTTTAGGCTCATCAGCAAAATTGCCGAGGTTCCTGATATCCTGAACTGACGCATCAACCGGTTTTTTTACGAAAAGACGCTTTTTAGCCTGCGATCGCAGTAAAAAAACCGGAATATTAGTCTTTCTGAACATTGGCTTTGACAAGCTCAACCCAACCTGCTGTCGTGCAGGCAAGTAAGTATAACTACCAAGCTACCACTGAAAAACGCGACACAGAATTCCATCTTGCTCAGAAGGGCCAAACTAATCGTATCTGTTGGAAGATATAAATTAAGTACAACAGATTACTAGATCCGTCAAAACCTTGGGTAGAATAAAATCGTGTGTTTAAGTTCCTAGGTTCATTAGAAGGCAGGTTCGTCATGGCTTGGAAGTCTGCTCTAAACATCGGTGCTCTTTCCTTAATTCTGTCTCTAGAGGGAGTTGCCGTTGGTAGTTTAATACCAGCTCTTGCTCTCAACAGCCCCGGTAACAATGTCCGCCGCCCCTCACAACCGCAGCTACCACTCAACTGGCAAACAGTTCAACCCCCGGAACTAACTGGAAGCAGACCGAACAACCAGCAATTGGGAGGCACGTGGAATAACTTTCAACCGCCGGAGCAGGGAGTACCCGGAAGACGGGAAGGGGGAGGAACCCGCGGCTTAGAATGCACTGCCACAAATGCCTTAACTGCCTTGATTCCCCAATCAACTATGGGGCAAACAATATCAGCAAAGCCGACATTTTTCTACTACCTTCCCGTAGCCATCGACAAAACAGTTCAGTTTGAGTTAGCAGACGAAAGCGACAAAACGGTATACAAAAAAAGTTTTCGGATGGTAACGAGCCGTCCTGGTATCGTTAGCATCAACCTCGGCTCCGACGGCAACTCGCCAGCCCTGGAAGTTGGCAAAAACTATCAATGGTACTTTACTATCAAATGCAACCCAAAAAACTATAGAGATGAGGTTCTCGTTTCGGGGTGGATAAACCGCATCGCAGTGGCCCCAACCTTGAAAACAGAGTTGGATCGATCGCCCGAGGGTCGCGCCAAGCTGAGCATCTTCGGCAAACAAGGTCTCTGGTACGAGTACCTGGCAGCTCTAGCTCAATTGCGCGTGGAGTCTCCCAGCGATGCCAGTTTAGCGTTCGAGTGGTCAGAAGTGTTGAGTGCAGTCGAACTCGGCAAAATTGCCCGAGAACCATTAATCCCCAGTCAGTTAACACCCATCGCCAAAAAATAATTCGACTTGTGCAGCAAGTACCAAAAACCCGTGGCGATCGCGCGCGGTATTTGGCAGCGCCACAGATGATTTTTGCCTGTCTCGGGTTTTTTGGTCGATCGTCCTCAATAAATTAAAATTTTTGCGCTGACCAGCATAAGGATTCGCTAGGAGGATCTGGGAGGTTGCAACTGGGCATTTTTATTGAAGCGACTGCACTTCAGATGCTACTAGAGTCCCGATCCTCGCGACTAAATCCCCCAATCCCCCAAATCTAAAATCTAAAATCTAAAATCTAAAAGATCGATCGACTTCGATAGCAAAATTGAGATGCTCCCAGTCCCCTTGTCTCTGGAAAGCCGGACTATTGAAAATTTTATGTTCAAATTGCGCCCAATACTAAATGGTAAACTTGCATAGTCAAGCAGCAAGCAAAATTATTTTACAAAAATATTAATTATGCGCCCGAGAGCAAATATTGCAATATTTCGGTTGGGGATTTCACTTCTAACTGCGCTCCCCATTGCTTGCTTTGATGCCCATCAAGCTATATCCCAAACGGACGATATTTCTCAGTTGCCCGCCGCCGCTGACAACTTAGCAGATCCGGCCAACGGAGTATTAGCACTGCAAAAACTCGAAATCAAGCAGGATGAAACTGCAACTAACTTCAATCAACTGCCGGATTTTGCCGAAAACAACCCTCTTGACAACCAGGCCGATCGCTGTTCCACAATTAATGAAACTGGTTGTGATGCCCACCCGGAACCCGAAAGACCAAATCTAGTTAACAGCGAACCGATATTCCCTAACCAGCTACATAGCAATGTTTTAGCCCAAAACCCACAAAATACCCCTCCAAACCTGCCCCCGCCACCGACTCAGCCAGATCCAAATCGCGATCGATTTTTGCAACCGGCCCCGCAGCCTTCCCCAGAACCTCCTCAAATACCGCAACCAGTTGCACCGGAGCGCCCGTCCCCAGTTCCCCTGCCGCTCCCGAATCAGGTAATTCAGGTGCAGAAAATTCAAGTAGTTGGCAGCACAATTTTAAGCCAAGACGAAATTAATGCCTTAGTCAAGCCGTTAGAGGGCCGTTCTACCACGCTAGAACAGCTCAAACAAATCGCCGACAAAATTACCGAAATTTACCTCAATCGCGGCTACATCACTTCGAGAGCCGTCTTGCCGCCCCAAACTATCACCGCAGGGGTAGTCAAAATTCAAGTTATCGAAGGCAAGCTGACTCGAATTGAGGTAGAAGGAGCTAAAAGATTGCATCCAAGTTACATCCGCAGCCGGATTCGACTCGGTGCCCGAATGCCTTTAAGTACAGCTTCATTAGAAAACCAACTCCGGCTGCTGCGAGTCGATCCTTTATTTGACAATGTAGAAGCCAGCCTGCGGGCTGGGGATAATGAAGGAGAGAGCATTCTGATCGTCAGAGTTACGGAAGCTAATCCATTTCAATCTAGTTTCAGCATTGACAATTATTCGCCTCCCAGCGTCGGTTCTGAAAGATTGGGTGTTAGTTTGCGGCACCGCAATCTCACAGGAAATGGCGATGAACTTGCGGGTGCTTATTATCGATCGCTCGGCGATTCAGATGTCTTCGATTTCAGCTATCGCTTGCCGCTAAATGCGATGAACGGCACGTTGCAATTGAGGGCAGCGCCGAACCGCAACAGTATAGTACAAGAACCTTTTGATGCTTTTGACATTTCGGGAAAATCGCATTTATTTGAAGTTAGTTACCGCCAGCCGCTGCGGAGAACGCCGATCGAAGAATTTGCCTTATCTGCCGGTCTTACTTATCAGAAAGGCAGAACTTTTGTCGCCGGTGTACCGACTCCATTTGGCTCGGGCCCTGACTCCAATGGTGTCACGACTACCACTGCGATCAAGCTGGGACAGGACTACATTCGGCGGGATCCCCAGGGTGCTTGGGCTTTGCGATCGCAATTTACGATCGGCACAAGCTTGTTTGATGCTACTCAAAATGAAGGTTCTGTCCCTGACGGACAATTTTTGAGTTGGCTGGGTCAAGTGCAGCGAGTACAGCGATTAAATGATAAACATTTATTAATTTTGCAGTCAGACTTACAACTTTCTGCTAATAGTTTGTTACCTTCGCAGCAATTTGTAATTGGCGGCGGGCAATCTCTGCGCGGCTACCGCCAAAATGTGCGTTCTGGCGATAACGGCTTCCGACTGTCGATCGAGGATCGGATTACTTTGCAGCGGGATGCTTCGGGAAATCCCAAACTTCAATTAGCTCCTTTTTTGGATGCGGGTACGGTGTGGAACGCTCCCAATAATCCTAATAAATTAACCAATCAGACATTTTTAGCAGGTATGGGTTTGGGGGTAATCTGGGAACCGATACGGCGGGTGAACTTGCGTGTAGATTATGCTTTTCCTTTGGTGAGAATTACCGATAAAGGCAACAACCTGCAAGATAATGGCATTTACTTCAACATCATTTACACGCCTTAACGAGAGTGGGGGATGGAGAAAGCATCTGATTGCAAAAAGCATTTTTTTTACAGCAGTGCGAGCGTCCCCGCTCGCGTATTTTATCACTCGCGAGCGGGGACGCTCGCACTGCTATCAAAGCTGGCGCCGAGATGCTCCCTGCCGAACTTTCTCGATCGGATCTTAATCGCCGACTTCCCCGACAACCTCGGCAGCAGCCTGAGTTTCGAGCCAGAGTCCGAGCAACAACCGCTCCGCCCGATCGCTCAAAACCGTCGCAAACACCCCATCAGCGCCTTCAGATGCCCCTCCAATCCACGTACCGCGCAGGGTCACTTCGACAAAATCAGCATCAGCAACACAAAGGTCGATCGAATCGGTATCATCTCGGCGGGCCTCAGATTCCAACAGAGAAAGCGCCGGCAAATTCGCGGGCAGCAAAAATGCCGCAGTGCTCGGTTCGACGCTGATGCTTTGACCAACTCGCATAGCCAGCACAACTCGCAGCGCCACTAACTGTTCGGGAGATTGAGCCAAACGCTCTAGGTTAAAGCCCGTTTCAGTGTAAGTCAACTTCAGCATATTGACAGCCTTAAATTTGGAATTGAAAATTGAAAATTGGGAATTGGGAATTGGGCATTGGGAATCGGGAATTGGGAATCGGGAATTGGGAATTGGGAATTGGGAATTGGGAATTGGGAATTGGGAATTGGGAATTGGTCAAATAGGGAATTGGTTATTAGAAAAACCACTAACTATTACCCATGCCCCATGCCCCATGCCCTATTCCCCATGCCCCATTCCCCATGCCCCATTCCCTATTCCCCAATTTGGTATTCGTGCCAAAACATTTCGGCAAAAGCAACAGTGGGGTGAATGGGAGCCTTCGGCTTGGTTCGCAGAGACATTCCAGCTTCTATGGGAGTTCTGTCGCCCTTGCGAGAGTTGCACCGTTCGCAAGCAGTCACCACGTTGTCCCAAGTATGCGTCCCGCCCTTCGATCGGGGCATCACGTGATCCAGCGTCAAATGCCGGTTGTTGCCACAGTATTGGCAAGCATGGGCATCTCGGCGCAGAACTTCTCGCCGATTGACCGGCGGCACTTTCCACAGCCGTTCCCTGTTGCCAAAAGTCAAGCGGATTTGTTCGGGTACGTGGATGCTGGTGCTGGGCGATCGCACTAGATAGCCATTGCCGATGCTAAAATCCAGAGGTTCAGCCTTGCCTGTTACCAAAAGTACGATCGCCCGTTTGATGTTGACACGGCTCATCGGTAGGTAATTTTGAGAAAATACCACAACAGATTGCCTCAATACATCAGTTACTACGGTCACGGCTTGCTCCTCCTCATTTGGATTTTAGATTTGAGATTTTAGATTTGAGATTTTAGATTTGGAATGCTTCCCAGCATTGGCTACATCTAGTTTTTGCGAGTTCCCCAAGCCTTGCCAAATTGCTCCAATCTCCAATCAAATGCCCCCGCTTCTCTTACGAGTGAAGCGGGGGCTAGAAAAACTGCTTTCATGCAAATTTTCATCTTATGTTGGTACAGTCGTTAGCTGTACCTCCCGCTTCGCCTATCTTTATGGTGTGGCCGTGCCACTCCCAGACCGTCCCGGTCTACCTCGTTGTAATTAATTTCTGAAATTAGTCCTAATCCACTATAACCGGGTTTAATTGGGCTTGTCCCAGCCCACGAGGTCGCTGTAGGGGTTAGCAAACCTGTCATAAAGACTTGCCGTGAGGACTCAGCGCGACCCCTGGGGCGATCGCACTTGAGTTGATAAGTAGAGTAGGTGGGGAAAAATTTCACAGTAGGCAGAAAGTGATCTGAGACCTTTAAATCTAGCTTTAAACATACTACACTGATATTACAGATATGTCCACCCGTCACGGAGAAAAATTATGCATACCCTACCTAGAACCTCAACCACCGAAATGGAAGTCACCAGCATTCGATTGGAAAGAGAGCTCAAGGAGAGACTCAAAGAGCTCGCTGGCAATCAAGGCTATCAAGCTTTGATTCGAGATTTGCTCTGGAATTACGTCCAGCAGAAGTCTGGAGAGTATCGTCAGATGTTTTGTCGATCGGATATTCGAGCCAGCATTAACGCCACAGCACAGCAGGAGGAACGCTGCGCCCTTACAGGAGAGTTGATTCGAGTTAATGAGCCGATGTTATTAGGCCTGACGATGCACGGCGAAATGGTGCCCCTGAGTATGGGGAGTATGGGCAGTATGGCTGGATAAACCAGTTTACCGAGAATTTGCGATTGCGATCGGCCTGGGGTGAGAACCCCAGGCGCTGAAGATCAAATCCCGAAGCATTTCCAAGATATCTATATTTAAAGAAAGCAAGAAGACGCTAAGTTCGCGAAGAAAGATCCCAGAAGGAAGACGCGCGGACTAATGCTAAACTTTCCATCGGGTATGCCGAAAGATGATGGTAAATTTGATGGAAAAGATTAAGGTAATGCTGAAAAACCGCTACTTGAGTGCTGTAAGCTCGATCGCCCTTCTCACAATGATCGCCGGATGCGCCGCTACCGAATCACCCCAACTTGCAACTCCCTCTCCTGTAGCCGAATCTTCCCCGCCGCCAGTTAAACCCAATCAGCCGTTAACAGTTTCTCTCAACAATCCCGAAACCGCCACAAATACCAAAATCCAGCAATATCTCAACGCATTGACGGCCCAAGGTTCTGCCAAAGAAGACCAAGGCATCTGGATGCAATCGGGCAATACATTACTCGCCAATCATCAAGGTACAGTTCCTCTGTCAGCCGCTTCCATTACCAAAGTAGCAACATCTCTGGTAGCGCTGCAACAATTTGGGCCGGAACATCAATTTATCACCGAAATTAGTACCAACGGCACCATCAAAGACGGTGTATTAAAAGGCGATTTAGTGATTGAGGGCAGCGAAGATCCGTTGTTTGTGTGGGAAGAGGCGATCGCCCTCGGTAACATCTTAAATAAAAAAGGCATCAAGCGAGTCACTGGCACTTTAATCATTGTCGGTAAATTTTACATGAACTTTGAATTAAATCCCCTTAAATCAGGAGAATTGCTCAAACAAGCATTGAACAGCGAAATCTGGCCGGGCGAAGCCGCAGCCCAGTATCAAACACTTCCTCCCAATACACCGAAACCCCAAATAGTAATTGATGGTACTGTCAAAGTTTTGCCAGCACGTCCCAGCGCCGTACCCTTAGCCAAACATTATTCTTTACCCCTCGCCGAACTTATCAAAAAAATGAATCAGTACAGCAACAATCTCATGGCAGATATGCTAGCTGATACTGTTGGTGGCGCCAAAACAGTCGCGCAAAAAGCAGCAGCAGCAACTGGAGTTCCTCCCGCAGAAATTCAACTCGTCAACGGTTCCGGATTGAGCGACGACAATCGCATTTCTCCTAGGGCTGCGTGCGGGTTATTTATAGCTTTAGAACGCTACCTGCAACCTTACAGCATGACAGTTGCTGATGTCTTAACAGTAGTTGGCAAAGATAAAGGAATACTATCAGAACGGGCGCTACCAAAGTTAGCAGTAGTCAAATCTGGCACATTGGATAATGTTAGCGCTTTGGGCGGAGCGCTACCAACTCAAAAACAAGAAACCGTGTGGTTTGTGATTATGAATCGAGGGGCAAATGTCGAGGCATTTCGCACTCAGCAAGAGGTTTTGTTGAAAAGCTTTTTGACTGAATGGGGAAGCGTTCAAGTTTCGCCACCGGAATTAACGCCAAATCCTGCTAGAAGTAGTAAGGTATCTCGCAGCGAACTTGTTCAATAATAACTGATTTGATGAATAATATTATGTTCGATTCTTGGCGAGTAGTCAATAGTTGTACGGTGGATCGGCACAGAGATTTTCAATGGGTATCTAAAATTGTGCCAACTGACGCACCCTACTATTAATACCTAAAATGGCATCACCTTTTAATCGCGCGCATCGCTTTTTTAACTATCGAGTTGCTCTTTTATTGACTATCATCCCTATTTTGATTGTCGGTTTAAGCAGCGAATTCTATTCCGGGCCGGGGCGAGAGTTTTTTAATGATTATTTTGGTGATTTTCTCTACCAAATTTTCTTGATTCTGCTAATTGTTTTCATGTTTCCCCAAGTTTCTCCGACTAAAATTGCCTGGGGAGTTTTTATTTTTAACTGTCTCATTGAATTTAACCAACTGTGGAAACCTCCTTTTTTGCAAGCTATTCGCGCTACATTATTTGGGCGTTTGTTTCTGGGTAGTGGCTTTTCGTGGGAGGATTTTATTGGCTATATTTTGGGATGTACTTTGGGGTGGGTTTTGGTGGTAGGGCTGAAGCGGAAATTTAGATAATTTGATTTTTTGTCAAACTTCGATATGGTTTGTAGTGAGGACTTCAGTCCTTCATGAATGCGGACTGAAGTCCTCACTACGAACGAATTGGATTAGGTGTTTTTGCTCTAGCAACTACAATGCCGATCGCACTTTCGACTCTGCTAATATATCTCTGCAAGTCGTAAGCAACTGTCACAGCCCCAGCCGGCGAAGCGTGAATTAAGCCGAGATTCCCGTCTGCATTCCTGTACACAAAACCTGTGTGGGTGACATCCAATCCTTTAACATCCGTGGCTACCGCCACAATATCCCCAGGCTTTAACTGGGAATAAACACTTTTGATCCGATTTGTCGGGATGTAATTAACCGTAGTTTTGGCTAATTCTGCTTCTTGGCTGACTATGCACTGATAAGTTGCTTCATCTTTTACCATTTGCGGGTAACTGCTGCGGTGCTGGCTCATGAAATTTAGTGTTTTATTCATCGGCACTCCGCCCAATTGAGCGGTAATGTTTTCTACGGTTTGCCGTTTTTGATTGTCTTTAATCCATTCTGAAAAATAGTGCAGCCGGCTGCAATAGCCGTTCATTTTACCGTTTAAATACCGTTGTTCTTCTATGCGATTTACAAAATTTTGATATTCGTAATCTTTTACTGCTACGCCTCGGGAAATAGCCAAAACCGTCTCTACAAACAAAACGCAATCAAATTTATTCAACGTTACGATCAACTTTTCTTCGCCGGATTTGTCCAGCAAACCCTCGACGTAGGGCAATCCTTGGAAGTTATCGCCGATCGCCTGGATGATTTGTCCGATCGGGCGATCGGGCAAATTTTCCTGTTTGGCATACTGTACAATCTTTTCAAAACGTGCTATGTCTTCGGGTAGTATAGCGGTTTCTGTCGCAGTATTCTCTGAGTCTGGTCGTCTCGCCAGCACTTCTAGCCATTGGGAATACGGAATTTCAGGTAAGTTGTTCAAGTCCCGAAACAGACTGAGCAAACTAGAAACACTTTGCTTATTTTTGGGTTCCCTATTTTCGCTGTCTGCGATCGACTCAGCCACTACATCCGGGCCGCGTGCTTCTGTTTGTCGATCGACAACAGCGACAGCAGGTTGAGACTGCAATGCCCAAACATCAGGTATCAAATAATTATTCACCCAGGCGATCGCAAATCCCAAAACAGCCAGACTCCAAAAATTTCTCATGTTTTCCCAAGGATTTTGCTTCAACTCAGTGCTATCCTGAAATCTTTACGATTACTCGAACTCTTAATCAGCCTAGCAGGTAGATTAAATTGACGAAAGTGTAGACCCGTTTCAAAAAATAATGCAACTGTTGGCAAGTTCCAAACCCTTATACAATCAGTTATTCCACATCTAAAATTTAAAATCTAAAATCTAAAATTCTATTAGACACCGCCCTATTTTGACACTCCCCGGCCGTACCGCGGGATTCTTTGATCTACGACATGACTTACTTAAACAGGATTTCTCCAGTTAAAGTAGAGGACTCATCTCCCAAAGCGTTGCTTGCATCTAATGCAAAGGTTCCGGTATGCCCTACCGTACCTAATCCTCTCCTGAGGATATTTCTAGCTGCATTGAAATCTCTATCGAGCGTACAACCACACTGACAAACGTGTGTTCTAGTAGATAGCGTTTTCTTGACAATTGCACCGCAGCTAGAGCATTCTTGGCTAGTATACTGCGGATTTACCGCAACCGTTACTTTCCCAAATACTTTGGCAAAATATTCAAGCCAGATCCGGAACTGATACCAAGAAGCATCGTTAATAGACTTAGCCAAACAGTGATTTTTCACCATATTTTTAATCCTCAAATCTTCATAGGCTATCAAGTCGTTTGACTGAACTACGCACCGCGCAAGTTTGATTGCATGGTCTTTGCGCTGCCTACTTATTTTGAGGTGGCGTTTTCCTAAAATCTGTCTAGCTTTGCCTCGATTCTTTGAACTCTTAACTTTTCGGGAAACACGACGTTGACAACGCTTGAGGACTTTTTCGCCTTTGCGGAGAAATCTCGGATTTTCAATCATCACTCCGTTGGAATCGGTGTAATATTCCTTTAGTCCTACGTCTAACCCAATGGTATTTCCAGAGGGTTCTATGTTTTCTTTTCGGTTAACATCAATACAGAATTGAACGTATACGCCCGAATCCCGTTTCACCAATCTCACCCGTTTGATTTGGTTGAAGGAGTAGAAATGTAAGTCGCGCGTTCCTTTTAGTTTAAGCTTGCCAATTCCCTTTTTGTCGGTAAACTTGATTGACTTTCGATCTTCTGCCAGTTTCCATCCAGTTGACTTATACTCAACTGAGCGACAATCTTTCTGGAATTTTGGATATCCTTTTTTACCAGGAATTCCTTTCTTACAGTTTTCGTAAAATCGGGAGATAGCAGACCAGGCTCGTTCGGCGCTAGCTTGTCTAGCTTGAGAGTTAAGTTCGTCGGCAAACGGAAATTCATGCGCCAGTACCGCACAGTATTTATTTAAGTCGTACTTATCTATTTTCCGGTTGTCCATCCAATAGCGCAAACAACTATTTCGGACAAATTGAGCTGTACGAATTGCTTCATCTACTGCGGCAAACTGACTCTTATTTCCGTAGGCTTTAAACTCAAAAACTAGCATAGCATTTACCTCCTTTCTTATGCTAGACCTCCTAGCACAAAACTGACTGGTGTTGCAACAAAGATTTACAATTAAAGCCGTCCTTTTAGGACGGGGTTTTAAACCCCGATGTCCTGATAAACTGATCCTGCGAGTTTGATACCAAAACACTGTAATGCAAGTAGACCGCCGACGCAGCCCAATCGGGCCCCAACGCCCCATCCAGCCCCGACGCCCAAGCAGCGAGCCTCAAGTCCAATCCCGACGCGCAAGCAGCGATCGCCCAGTCAAACCCCAACGTCCTATCCAATCCCGACGCCCGATCGGCGATCGTCCAATCTGGCTCCAACGCCTCATCTCGCTCCAACGACTCATCTGGCTCCAAATCTCAATCTGGCTCCAACGCCTCATCTTGCTCCAACGCCCAATCTGGCTCCAAATCTCAATCTGGCTCCAACGCCTCATCACCGATCGTACAGTCGCGCCCCGACGCGTCATCACAGATCGTCCAGTCGCGCCCCGACGCCAAATTAGCGATCGTCCAGTCGCGCCACGACGGCAAATCAGCGATCGTCCAGTTGAGCCACGACGGCAAATTAGCGATCGTCCAGTCCAACCTCGACGGCAAATCAGCGGCGATCGTCCAGTTGAACCCCGACGCCTCATCACCGATCGTCCAGCGCCATCTCGCCGGCGACTGAGGGCAAAATTGTCTCGGCTCAAATACCGCAACATTTTGTGTTTAATTGCGGGGGCGATCGCGTTTTTTTGGCTCCTAACAATGCCCTTCAGAACTCGCCGCGCCCCAGAGCCACCCGTCATATTGTCTCAAGAAGCTATCTCGCCACCGACAATTCCAACATCCCAAAATGTAGTCGATAGTAAAAGCGATCCTACCTTCACCTACAACATCAAAACACCTCCCAATCCAGTTTATTCTCAAGAATTGCAAGGGATTGTTGATGAAGCTGTGAACATTGCCACCAGCCAAGGATTACCAGCAGATAAGCTATCAATTAGCTTGTTTGATGTCAGCAATCCCAAAAATCACACCTTCGCCGGATATCAAAATCAAACTCTCAGATTTCCTGCTAGCGTTGCCAAGTTATTTTGGATGGCAGCCTTTTACTCAGCTATAGAAAAAGGCATGATTACGGAAAGAGAATCTGCATTTAAAAACGACTTAGAACAAATGATTCGCATCTCCAACAACGATGCTGCTAGCAGGATTTTAGATAAAATCACCGATACAAAATCCGGCGGACGGCTCGGAGGAGAAGAGTTGCAAACATGGCTGCAAAAGCGCACGCAAATTAACACGTTTTTCCAGTCAGCAGGCTACAATGATATTCGTATAAGCACCAAAAATTATCCCATATACTATTTAAGGCAAGAAGGCCCAGTCGGTCGCGATTTGCAATTGCGGGGCGATGATTCTGTGCCGATTCGCAATCAAGCAACTACTGACCAAGCCGGCAGATTAATATATGAAATCTATACTAGGCAAGCTGTTTCTAGTCTCGCCAGCCGCAAAATGGCTTACTTGCTGACGAGAGATTTAGACCCTAAAGCCTGGAAAAATGACCCTAGCAACTCAATAAAAGGATTTCTCGGCGAGTCTTTACCAACTAATATTTATTTTGGTTCCAAAGTTGGCTATACTTCCAAATCCCGCAGCGAAGCGGCTTTTGTCAGAACTTTAGACGATCGCGCGATTTACATCTTGGTCGTTTTCGCAGACGATGTGGCTTATACCAAGGACGAAACAGCATTTCCGGCAATTTCTCGATACGTATTCGATCGATTAAATGCTCGCGGGCCCAGCAATTAGCAGAGCGGATGTACGGTTGAAACCGCGTCTATACAAACTATGTCCGCCTCTGTGGACTAAGAGAGCATAAGGTAATTTTAACGACCCACTCTTCAACCCGCGGAGGCGGGTTTTGCCTGTGTAGATGCGGTTTCAACCGCCCTTTCATCGAAAACATTAAAAACTATTTAACTGGGGCGAAAGGATTCGAACCTCTGAATGGCTGGACCAAAACCAGCTGCCTTACCACTTGGCGACGCCCCAACGTCTTAACCTTTATCATATTAACACTCAAACACCAGAATCTGTCAAGCACTTTCACAATAAAGTTTAAAAAATGTTTGCCAAACCGATCGCCCGCCAGTTTATTCTTTGACAGCAGCGGGGCGAGACAGCGGGATCTCAATCCAGAACTCCGCTCCCTGTCCGGGTTCTGAGATACACTTCAAACTGCCGCCGTGTTTTTCCACCACAATCTGGTAGCTAATGGACAAGCCGAGTCCCGTGCCTTTGCCCACTGGTTTAGTGGTAAAGAAAGGGTCAAACAAGCACAATTTAGCTTTTTGGGTCAATCCCGGCCCGCTGTCGCGAATCCGAATCACCACAAGTTTACCGATCGACTTTCGTGACTCACCTCGATCCGAGTCTTGGGACACCACCGCCGTCGAGATTTCGATCGTCTTGGGTGCGGGCTGATTTTCCAAGGAGTCGATCGCATTTCCCAAAATATTCATAAATACTTGGTTGAGCTGTCCGGGATAGCATTCTACCTTCGGCAAGTCGCCGTAGTCTTTAATTACCTTAATTCCCGGTATTGGCCCGTTTGACTTCAAGCGGCTGTGCAAAATCAGCAGCGTGCTGTCAATCCCTTCGTGAATGTCCACCGGCTTCTTCTCGGCTTCGTCGTGCCGCGCGAAGTTCCGCAGGGACAGGACAATTTGCCGGATGCGTTCGGCTCCCATCTCCATCGAAGAAAGAATTTTCAGCAAATCTGGCACTACGAAATCCACATCGATTTCTTCGCTTTTGTCGAGAATTTCCTCGCAAGGTTCGGGGTAGTGCTTTTGATACAAGCGCAGCAAATCCAGCAGATCTTTCATGTACTGCTCGCAATAAGTCAAGTTGCCGTAAATAAAATTAACCGGATTGTTAATTTCGTGGGCGACGCCGGCAACCATTTGACCGAGAGAGGACATTTTTTCGTTTTGAATGAGCTGAGCTTCTTTTTGCTGCAAACTCTGCAAAGTTTCAGTCAGTTGTCGGGCTTGAGTTTGAGCTGCTAAGGCTGCCGCCCGAGTTTGGGCGTAAAGTTCGGCTTGGTCGATCGCGATCGCCAGTTGATCCACCACCGCTTGCAGCAATTCTACCTCGCTTGCCGCCCAGGAACGGCTGCTGTAATGATTGCAAACTATCGCCCCCATTTGACCGGAGTGAGTCTTGAGCGGCAGCAGCAGCTTAGAAACGATCCCGACACCCCTTAAAAAAGCTCGCGTGGCGGAATCTATGCAGGCTGCTGTGGCAGTGTCGCCGATGCGGAGCGTTTGGCGATCGCGAATTTTCTCGGCTAGTAGCGTTACTTGTGCGATCGGATATTCTGCGAGCAGATCTGTGAGTTCAGGATTTGCCGCCTCGTGGGTAATCGCAAAACTCGGCTGCCCCTGCCGCGATACTGAATACCACAAAAAGTAGCACTGGTCAACCTGCAACAAGCTGTGAATTTCATTAACAGCCGTATCTAAAATTTTGTCGAGGTCTAGAGAATTCCGCATCTGACTGGCGAGGCCAAACAGCAGACTTTCCCGGCGGCTCAACAATTCTTCTCGGGCCTTGACACGATCGATCGCCACGCCAATGGCATTAGCCATCCACCCCAGAACTTCTAGCGCCCCCTCCGTGGCAGCAGCGCTGCTGCATACAGCCATCACTCCCACCAGTCGTTCCTCCACAATCAGGGGATAGGCAATGGCGCAGAGGGACGGGTTCGACAGCAAGCACAGAGGAGCCGTTTCGAGTTTTCCCGTTTCTTCTCGCAGCCAATCTTCTATTAGCCGTTCCCAATCTTGGCTGCTGACTCCTGAATCGGCCTGCAATTCTAACCGCTCTATCTGCGGGTTGAACGTCCAGATGCTGGCTGCTGTGGCGTCGAGATGGTCTACCATTGCGTCGGTGCAGCGGTTGAGGGTGGCCGGTATTGTCCCGCCTTGTCCGAGAGCTGCACCAACTTTAGCTTGCAGCATTGCCAAGCGCGATCGCTCCTGTAGCAAGTCTGCCATTGATTGCCCCTCTGTCACTATTTCGGGAATTTGTTTGGGATCGCGATCGCGCCTCATGCCCGCTGAAGTTTCCCGCAAATCCTGAGATTTGCCTGTTTCGAGCACCGGCAGCTTTTTTGTTGGGAATATTCTTGTGTCCTTCTCTGAAGTCTGTACTGCCCAGAAAAACTCCTGGTTCGATCGAGCTAACTCCGAGATTTGCTGGCCCTGTGAAGCGATATCTTCTACCTCTGCCACCTCTTTCTTGGCTTTGACTAATTGCCACCGCAGCTCCACCAAACTCGCAACTTGCCGAGTTAAAATCTCAATACCATCAATCGTATTTTTTGTCAAGCCTTTAGGTACGAAATCCATGACACAGATCGCGCCCAGCATCTGCCCATCTGAGGTGACGACTGGGATGCTAGCGTAAAATTTGATGAAGGGGTAAGAAACAATTAGCGGATGCTGGGCAAATCGCACGTCTGTGGAAGCGTCTCGGACAATGATGGCAGGCGGTTTATTGCAGGAATTTGCAAAGGGTGCGATCGCATCTGCCGCCGCAACCGCAGGTTTTTGTAGGGGAATGTCCCGGTCAAATTCCGAGTTAGAGTTGGAACTCGCGCCCAACTGTGCGGGAGTTTGGTCGATATAGCAGCGATCGCAAAAATTCAGGTAACGGTGTGCCAAAGTTCGATCGATACCTAGCTGCGACTTCAACCAGTGGCCGGAGGCATCAATCAAACTCAAAAAAGCAATAGGAGTTCCGCTCATCCTGGCGGCCAAGCCTACCAAATCGTCAAAGCAAGCCTCTGGATCGGAACCCAGAAGTTGATACAAGTCGGTGCGATCGAGATCGAACACTGTTTTACCAAGAGGCAAGGGTGCTTTCATCATGTATAAGTGCCCATCTAGTTGCTGGCAACCGCCCTAATCAATACTGGCCGAGGAGAAAAACGAGCCATGAATTTTGTCCCGGGAGACTGCGATCGCAAGTCGAACACAGGCTGCTGGCACCAAACTCAGACCAACCTCTTGACTGACATGGAAACTTTTGATTTATGGGAGTTAGAGCACCGCAGATCTAATACTCTAGAAATTATACTTCGAGTTGACTATGCTTTTGATGTGCCAGAGGCTGGGTGAATCTAAGAGCCTCCGTGGGGACGAAGCACCCTTCAAAAATCTATGGCGGATAGCTTACAGAGAATTTCTTAATAAGTTTAATAGTATTTTAACAGACAGATCTAATCGTGGGTAGCAGGCTTGCTGGTAGATTAAAATAATTGGTTTGTGCCACAATACCAGTACGGTTTACCGGGCTGTTGCACAGGCAACTCAACAAAAGTTAGGAGAGCGACTACACAAACACCGAAAATGTTAAACTTTGTAACAATAGTTGTTCAAACTCCACCATCAAGGGTTTGACGGTTGAGATGCAGATTTTGCAACTGTTGTCATCGCCGATCGACCCCTCGGGCAATCTGTTTTTTCGAGTTTGAGGTCAAAAAAACAGGGGTGAAGTTTCTGCTAATGCTCCAACGGAGTTGGGCACTATTTATCCGAAGGCACTCTTGAAAAATGACCCACCCAAAAACCGATACTTGCTTGCCGACAATTTTGAGGGTCGAGATCGCAATTTTAGACTCAAGTTCAAGCTCCCAGATTCATCTGGAACAGTCAATCTACAATCTACAATCTACAATCGACTGACGGCGGGAATTATGTTTTCTATTTTCAAGAACTATAAATAAACCGGGAGAAGAATATGTCTGCAACTAGCAGTCAAGTACCAACTATTTTGGCAGTTGATGATAGCGTCGTCATGCAAGGACTGGTCAAACAAGCCTTAAGCAAAGAGTTTCGAGTTCTCGTGACAGACAATGCAGTTGATGCTTTGTCAACAATTTATCACGAACAAATTTCGGTTTTGTTGCTCGATGTTTCGATGCCTGGGATTGACGGATTGGAGCTCTGCCGCACGGTGCGAAGCTTGCCTCAGTTTCAGAATTTGCCGATCGTGATGCTGACAGCCAGAGATGGAGCATTTGATAAAGTACAGGGGCGTTTGGCAGGAGCAACCGAGTATTTAACTAAGCCCTTTGATGCTGACAAGTTGCGCGAAGTAATTGGTAAGTTTATCAATATCAAATCATAAAAGAAGACGGGCGCGGTTGAAACCGCGTCTATACCAGCAAAACCCGCCTCCGCGGGTTGAAGCTCAGACCGTTTAAATTACGTTTTATGTTATTCTATTCAGTCGGCGTCCGGCGGACATCGTTTATATAGAAGCGGTTTCAACCTTACGTCCGATCTGCTATATTCTCCCGCTTGTCCTAAACTTTTAATTTCGCCAACAGTAAAGGAGCGATCGCACTGACGGGTAAAACGTGCTGGGCCGCACCGAGGGCGATCGCCTCTTTTGGCATTCCAAACACAACACAACTAGCCTCATTTTGAGCAATAGTCAAACCGCCGGCTTGGGCGATCGCCAACATACCCTCAGCACCATCTCGCCCCATTCCTGTTAGCAACACTCCCGCAGCCCCGCGACCATAAAAACTAGCAACTGACTTAAATGTTACCGTTACAGAGGGGCAATGTCCCGCTTCACGAGCAGCTTCAGAATAAATAAAACGCCCTTGAGCATCCAATTCTAAATGACGTTTTTCTGGCGGGAAATAAACAATCCCAGCTTGTGGAAATTCCCCAAAACCCGCTATTTTCACCGGCAGTTTAGATTCAAAACCCAACCAGTCAACCAATCCTTGCAAAAATCCTTCACTGATATGCTGGATGCAAATCACCGGTACTGGCAAATTAGCCGGAAACTTAGAAATAATCGAGTGTAGCGCTTGTGGCCCCCCTGTAGACGCGCCAACAGCCAATAACTTAATAGTTTGAGAATTGAGATTTTTGCTAGATAATTGGTAATTATGAATTGGTAATTGATAATTTTTTTTGCTTGGGCGACCCTCGGCTGTTTCGATTCCTCCAAGCCTTTGATGTCGCGTAAATACTTTAACTCCCGACAACACTTTAACTTTAGCGATTAATTCATTCCCCAGGCGATCGTAATCAGACGCCAACCCGCCAATGGGTTTCGGAAAAACATCTAATGCACCTGCTTTCATTAATTCAAATACATTTTGAGTATCCTTTGCTTGTACAGAAGCACTAATTATTAAAATTGGTCGCGGGTATTTTTTCATCACTTCCCGCGTGAACTCTAACCCGTTCATTTGTGCCATATTCAAATCCGTACAGATGACTTCCGGTTGAAGTTTCGGGATTAATTCTAGGGCTTCTAACCCGTTAGAAGCCGTTCCGACAACCTGGATTTCTGGCGAAGCATCCAAAATGCGCTTGAGAACGATCGTAGCTACTGGGGAATCTTCTACTAACAATACTTTAATGGGCGACAACATCATACCATTTTAGATTTTAGATTTTAGATTTTTTTAGGTAATGGGTAATGGGTAATGGGTAATGGGTAATGGGTAATGGGTAATGGGTAATGGGTAATTCTCCCCCTCTTCCCCTGTCCCCCTCTCCCCCTGTCCCCCTCTTCCCTTCCCCTCTGACAATCAAACTAACCTTTTCAAGGTCTCGATTAATACATCTTGATTGAAAGTACCTTTAGGAATATAAGCATTAGCGCCAGCATCAGCCCCTCTTTTTCTATCTTCATCAGACGCCAAAGATGTCACCAAAATAATCGGCAACTCACTGTATTCTTTTAGCTGACGAATTTTAATAGTCAGTCCCAAGCCGTCCAAATTAGGCATTTGTACGTCAGAAATCAGAGCATCAAAATAGCGAGTTTTTAATTTATTGAAAGCATCCAACCCGTCCACTGCTGTCACCACTTCATAACCTGCACCTTCCAGAATGCGCTTTTCTTGAGTGCGGGTAGCGATCGAATCTTCTGCTAAAAGTATAACTTGTTTTCGGCTGACTGTCTCAATTGGCGATCGGGCACCCCCAACCCCACCCAACAAAACTTGCTTGCGTACAGATTTTATCAAATCGTGGGGATTGAGCACCATACAAACTTCCCCCGTCCCCAGAATCGTTGCACCAGAAACGTTTCGCACCCGTTTCAGCAATTGACTTTGAGGTTTAATCACCACATCCTGTTCGTCAATCAAAGCATCTATAAATAATCCCAATCTTTCCTCCCCAACTTTCAAAACAATACAAGGCATTTTCCGAGAATTATGATTCACCGATTCTACCTCTGTATTTCTCTTGAATTCTCTCCAACTTTCCTGTCTCCACTCCCGATTATTGTGCAACCAATCTGTATCATTTAATTCTAGTAAATCTGCCAAATAAGCAACTGACAAAGGCTGAGAGTCTAAAATCACCGTCGCCTTGCTTTCGAGAGAAAAAACATCCGAAGAGCGGACTAATATTGCAGTTTCAATAAACTCGACTGGCAGCGCATAAGCAATACCATCAACCGCTAATATTAATACATTAGCAGTAGCTAAAGACGTACTTAGTTGCAGGCGAAAAGTGCATCCTTTTCCGAGATCTGATTCAACTTGAATGCGACCTTTTAATGCTTCAACATTAGTCCTAACTACATCCAAACCTACCCCTCTTCCAGAGATTTCAGTAACAAATGTTCTGGTTGAAAAACCCGCAGCAAAAATCAGCGATTGAATTTGGCTTTCTGTCATCACCGCCAGTTCTTCCGGCGTGCAGATGTTGCGTTTGACAGCAGTTTGTTTAATGCGATCGAGATTCAGCCCCCGACCATCATCAGCAACTTCAATAATAATATTGCTAGCAGTATGGTAGCCTTTAATTCGGAGAGTAGCTGCGGGATGCTTGCCGAGCTTTTCGCGATCGGCTGGCGTCTCAATTCCGTGATCTATCGCATTCCGAATCAGGTGCATTAAAGGGTCTTTCATTTCTTCTAGAATGCGTTTGTCAGCTCGAGTTTCCCCACCTTCAATGACTAATTTAACCTCTTTCCCTTCCCGCTTAGCCAAGTCTCTAACTGCTCGTGGAAATAGATTAAAAATAGTAGACAAAGGCAGCAGTCTGAGAGTGCGAATTCCTGATTCCAACTCTTCCGCAATTAATTCGAGTCTTGCAGTATCTTCATCAACTCGATTTTTCAATCTATTTACTAGAGTTCCCAGACGTTCTAAACGTTCTTCTGTACGCTGGTAATAATTCTGTAACTGTATGATGAGGGCATTTTGTTGAAAAGCATTTTTGTCCGATTCTATCTGATGAAAAGCCAAGCGATTTATAAAAGCTTCTCTGCTCCAACTTTCCCACAAATTTGTCAGTTTTTCGATATCAGCAAGTCGGTGTACTAACCTAGTTTTTGTAACAGTAAGTTCACCAGCTTGAGTCATTAAATCGTCTAAATTTTTGGTAGCAACGCGAATTGTTTCGATGCGGTAAGACGAACTTGAAGAACTGCTAACAGCGGGTTGGGAAGCCGATGCAGTAGCGGGGGCAGAAGCCCCACGCAAGTTGTGAGATTGGAGCAACAATTCTTGCTCGGATTGTAGAGTCGAAAAAGAATAATTTTTATCTAAATTAGTGGCGGAATAAGTTTCACTATTTGTTTCGGGTTCCGCAGTAGACGAATCAATAAGTTGCGTTTGTATAAATTCTTCTTCTGGTACCTTTGAAGATTCTGGATCTGCTATGGGGACGGCGGGCAGGGGCTTGTTAGAAGCACCCATCATGCTAGCGAGCACGTAAAAGGTATTGACACCGGAATCTTGACCAGTCACGGCTTCGTCAACGAGTTTGCGGATGGCGTCTAAACCTTGCGAAAGTCGATCGCTAATTTCTGAAGTTAGTTGAGTCTCTCCCCGCTTGACACCTCCCAAAATATGCTCTATTTGATGAGCTAAAGATGCTACATTTTTTACCGCCAACATCCCAGCATCGCCTTTAAGAGAATGAGTTTCCCGCAGCAATTCTTCTAACTTAGCTGAGTCCCCGGGGTGTTGTTCCAAGTACAGCAATCCATCGTCTAGTTTCTGCAAGTGTTCTTCACTAGCAATTTTAAATACATCTCGAAGTTCTTCATCTTCAATTATCATAGGTGTTTGTGGTAATGGGTAATGGGTAATTGGTAATTGGTAATGGGTAATTGGTAATTGGTAATGGGTAATTGGTAATTGGGAATTGGTAATTGGTAATTGGTAATTGGGAATTGG